>JAZLDZ010000062.1:0-6371 GCA_045615025.1 Candidatus Nanosyncoccus sp.
TTCGTGGTATTGATCGCGAACAAATCGAGCGTGGTCAAGTAATTGCCAAACCAGGCACCATTACTCCACATACCGAATTTGAAGGTCAAGTTTATATCCTTAAGAAAGAGGAAGGTGGTCGCCACACTCCATTCTCCAAGGGTTATAAGCCACAGTTCTACTTCCGCACCACCGATGTTACTGGTGAAGTTGAGCTTCCAGCAGACAAAGAAATCGTCATGCCTGGTGATACCGTAACCTTCAAGGTTAAACTCTTAGCTCCAATTGCTATGAATAACAACGACCGCTTCGCTATTCGCGAAGGTGGCAAGACCGTTGGTTCTGGTGTTATTACTAAGATTATTAAGTAATAATCTAAGAGCACAATCTTATTAAGCCCCCGTATCGGGGGCTTTTTTGAGAGAATTTTACTGTTAGAGAGGAGAGTAATTTAACGGCGAGCTGCTAACGAGGAACTTTACGTAAACCAATAGCACAGCACATAATAAAGCTTATGTTACCCCTTGAAATTCATTACGATGTGTGGTATAATAAACAAATAATCATGAAGGGGGTGCTAAAATGAAGTACATTAAGATTATTTTGTTGGCATTGTTGGTTTTTGGAGCTAGTCTCCTAATGGGGCGCACGGTTTACGCTGCGCCCAGTGACACAGAGAGCGAAATCACCGAAGCAATAATGATTTTTAACTCTATCGAATCCATTCCAGCGGTTTTGCCGGAATGTGATGGCATCTGTTTCAACGCGAAGCACGAGGCTTACGCCAAGATGCCCGATGCGAGAAATCTTCTTCTCGGCCAGACCGTATCAGAAGATGGAAACATCCTAATCACTTTCTCAGTGCCAAGAATCGAGGGTATCGAAGAAAGTGACATCGAAAAATACGATTATCTCCTTACGAATTTCATGGATAGACGTATTTTAATGGTTACGGTTGAACATCTTGACCGTGAGCCAGGCGAACCTTTTGCCGAGGCCTATCTCTATGTGTTTAGTCCCGAGGAGAATCCTGCAGTTGGTCTAAATTTTAACGGTAATATTATAACTGTTAATATGGACAGACCTGCTCTAGAGATTCGTCTCTCTTCCATCGCTGCGGCCAGTGAGCCTAAGCTCTGGACAGACGACTACACAGGGAAGCTTACGCGCACTAGTAGCTACATGAGTTGTCGCGCCAGTATTGCGGATTATGCCTATGACTACATCGACAGTAGTAGCATGGGTGAGACGCGGTTTGATTATGGCTACGTTAATATGCCGAGCGACATGAGGAGTCAGCTTATTGGGCATATGTTTAGCTATAACGAATATCTTGCCAAGAAAGCAGAACAAGAAAAATGGTATAGCGCCATGAACAAGTTTTGGCAAAACAAAGCCCACACCAGTTTCAATCTTGATGCCTATGCCAAGTCGCTTGGCGCCAAGATAGAAAATCTACCCATGGAAGGGGATAAGGAATATCGGATTGGTGACTATGTCATTCGGCTTAGCTATCCCGATGCTTCTTCAGCTGAATCTGTTGAGTGGAGTGATATTAGCACGAATGTATCTAATTCTGAATTCGACGTAGATGCGCATTGTTTTAAACTTCGGAGAGACGAAGAGACTGAGTTGATTAAGGTTGATTCAAGCAATCATCACCTTGGGCGGTGGGATTTTGACTATGTCGTTAGTCTTTTAGAATACTGCGCTAAAAACTGTGACTAAACCGCAACTAAAACTGTGGCTAAATTACAACTAAGTCGCAGCTAAAACCACAGCTACATTACAACTGAATACTGACAAACTAAGATAAAGGCCGGACTACCCCGGTCTTTTTCTTTGACAAAATCTTAATTTTGATGTATACTCATAAACACAAATTAATTAATTTCTCCAGAAACTCATGGACTGCACGTCTAGTCGCAATCTGAGATTGTGGAGAGGAAAAGGAAATCATGGCAGAAGCAAAAGCTACCAAAGCTGCTAAAACCACCAAGACCGCCAAGGATGAAGGTCTTAAAATTCGCATCCGCCTAAAGGCTTATGATCACCGCGTCATCGATCAGAGCGCTAAACAAATCGTCGACACCGCTATTCGTACCGGTGCTCGTGTATCTGGTCCAGTGCCTCTTCCAACTAAGAGAAGCACTTTCACCGTCGTCAAGTCCCCACACGTCTACAAGACTGGTGGTGAAGCCTTCGAGATGAAAGTTCACAAGCGCCTTATCGATATCCTTGGTGCTACTCCAAAGACTATCGATAGCCTCCAGAATCTTTCTCTTCCAGCAGGCGTCGACGCAGAAATCAAAATGTAACCAGGTACCAAACCTTGAACGCATTAAAAATCCCCCGAATTCTCGGGGGATTTTTTGGAGTAGAACAATTTAAGGTCTTATGTCAAAAAATTTGTCAGCATACTTACTAGCATACTCTCTTGCGTCGACTTCTGTGTAGTTATTTTTGTAACTCTCTGTATATTGGCCCGAAGAATCATAGTTATTGTTTGCACTAGTAAGAAATCTAGCATACTCAGTGTCATCATTCATATGCTGAAACTGGTACGAATGTCTTACCTCATGTGCTATAGTTTCGACCAAGTAATACTCCAAGGATTTATTTAAGCTATTGGCAAATATTGGATCTTCGTAGTAATACATATTGAACATGACATCGTCGCTTTCAGAACCAACGATGGTAGAGCTATACGCAGTAACTTTTTCGACACTCGAATCATAAAACCCGACATTTAAAGTTCTCGTCACGCCCAAATCGTTTGCCGCATCAGAAACAATAGCCCTAATAGTATCCTCTTTGTCCTGCCTTGAGAGATTAATAAATGTACCATCTCTTAGCGTGTCGATTCTTGTTTGTGCTTGCACCTGCGTATTCATTGTGAAAACTAGCATTAGACATAGAGTCACAGCCAAAGAAATTCTTCTTAACACTTTTCCCATAACAGACACCTCCTTCGAAAGAACAACCAAAGCCCAATTTAGTTCAGTAACATTTTAATTTTAGCACGTTTTTTTGGTATAATTAATACATGAGTTTTACAGCGCGTTTTAAGAAACGTTTCTACTTTGTGGTGGCCGGCTATTTTCGTGTTTTCGCAAATCATGCCTTCAAAAAATGGCATCCTCGTGTAATAGCTATTACCGGTTCTGTTGGCAAAACTACCATGCTTCACATTTTGGAATGTCAGCTAGGCAAGCGCGCACACTATTCACACAATGCTAACTCAGCTTTTGGCATTGCTTTTGATCTTGTCGGCATTAAAAAAGGCGTTACGGGTAGCAAACTGCGCTGGTTCTACCTCTTTTTTGCTGTTCCAATTCGTTCACTGTTTTTCCGTTATACTGAGGAATTTTACGTTGTCGAAATTGACGGCGAACGCCCACACGAGACGGAATTTCTAGCCAAATGGCTCCGCCCAGAGGTTACGCTCTGGATCGCGCTGGGACGCTCTCATGCTATCCAGTTTGAGCACCAAGTCGACAATGGCGAGTTCGAGGATCTAGACCGCGCCATTACTCACGAATTTGCTATGCTTCCGCAATACACTCAGAAGAAAATTTACATCGATGGTGATATCTACCTCATGACTAAAGCCCTTGAGAAAATAAAAAAACACCATCATATCAAGGCGGACGTTGTTGAATGCTTTAAATCCAACCTCAAAGGTTACGTCATCTCACCAAAATCCACTGACTTTGTTTTCGAGAAAAACGTTTTCCATTTCGCTTCGCCTCAGCCTCGCGACCTTGCTATTCAGCTTGACATGCTAGAAAAGCTTTGTAAATACTTAAAACTTAAAGTTCGTACCGATTTTTCTAATATGACTCTCCCTCCTGGTCGTAGCTCTTACTTCCCAGGAAAAAACGGACTAACGTTAATTGACAGTAGCTATAATGCACATCTCATCTCTGTCAATTCCGTCCTTGAAATGGTCGCCAATATGAAAGAGCGCCATGTCTGGATTGTCCTAGGCGACATGATTGAGCAGGGTAAAATCGAAGGCGAGGAGCATAGAAAAGTTGCCGATGCCATCGAAAAAGTCAATCCAGAGCAAGTTCTCTTGATTGGCCGTCGCCTTAAAAAATATGCCTTCCCAGAGTTGCAATCTCGAGGCATTAAAACTGAAATCTTTGCCGACGTAAAGGGCGCGCTCAAATTCATTGAAAAAAACACTACCGGCAAGGAAGTATTAGTATTCAAGGGCAGTCAGTATCTTGAATGGCTAGTCGAAAAGCTACTCGAGAATCCCGATGACGCTGCCAAATTACCACGTCGTGATCCAGTTTATATTAAACGTCGCGAAAAGAGAGGTTTGAACTAATGAAAACACTATATGTGATTCATGGGTGGACATATACGGTTGAACCCTGGCAAACAACTATCAACATCCTAGAAAAACACGGCATCAAGATCAAGATGCTTAATGTCCCAGGTCTTACTACTCCGTCCGACAAAGTCTGGACTATCCAAGATTATGTTAACTGGGCAGACCAAAACATTCCCGATGGGGCAATTGCACTTGGGCACAGCAATGGCGGACGCATCTTACTAAATCTCCTAAGCCAGAAACCAGAAAAACTAAAACACGTAATTCTATTAGACGCTGCCGGCGTCTACGAGGAGTCAAAAAAGCGCGACGTCGCCAGAAAAGTCTCTAAATTAATGGCGCCATTAAAAAATATCAAGCCACTTAGGAAGGTTGTCCATAAAGTACTGGGCGCTTCTGATTACAGCCATGCTCCAGAAAACATGAAAAAGACCCTAATTAACATGTTAGAAAGCGACAAAAAACTCGATATGACAAAAGCATCTACTTCTGCCACTATTCTCTGGGGTAAGATGGACAATGTCACTCCTCCGCGTCAAGCTGCCGTCATGCACCGTCGCCTCAAAAATAGCGAGATTAAATATTTCGAAAACTGGACCCACGCTCCATACATCTGCGATCCAGAGGGTCTAGCGAGAGCAATTTATCAGGTTATGGAGAAATACGCATGAAATACTTTTTAGGATTATCATCTCAGTACACCTTCTCAGACACCGTTCATCATACACTTGCTATTGGTGATGAATATCAGCTTCCGGAACTCCGTGCTTTTCTCGCGGCGCATTATGGTGCTACTTTTGATCATACCGCCGTCTATGCTAATGGTCGCACCGCACTCAATGTTGCGATTAGAGGTGTGGCGCCACGGGGTAGCAAAATCGTAGTCACAAGCCTTACCTGCTATGCGGTTATCCAGGCAGTCAAAGCTGCTGGCTGTGTTCCAATCTTTGCCGATGTCAACAAGGAAACCCTTCACTTTGGTGCAAAAGAACTAGAAAAAGCTCTCGAAGGTGAAACTAGCGTTAAAGCAATCATCATCCAAAATAACCTGGGTATTCCGGTCAACATTGAAGAAATCGAAAAAGTCGCAAAACTCCACAAGCTCTCAATCATTGAAGATCTTGCCCATTGTGCGGGCGTACGTTATCCGGACGGCCGCGAAGCTGGTACGGTCGGCCGAGTTGCAGTGCTATCATTTGGCAAAGGCAAATCGATTGATGCAGTGTCTGGCGGTGCTGTGGTCTTTACTGACCCACTTGACCCACCAGTTAAACAACCAGTTAATCCACCACGTCACTCTGATAACTTCCGCGCACGTTTTTATCCGCTCTTTTCCGCAATTATTCGTAGATTGTATTATGTCCACCCTAAAGCAGGTAAGGCTATGACGGCTTTTCTACTTAAGACCAAGCAAATTAAACGCTCTGCTGATGGCGCCGTCGATCCAAAAACCAGGCTTACCTACTGGCAGTGCAAACTCGCCTTGCGTCAACTTCGCTCCATGCCACACCGTGGCAGGAAACCGTTACGCGATTTTTACCTAGTCAGAAATCGCGACGAAGTTTTAGCTGGATTAGAGAAAAAAGGTTATTATTTTAGTGATATTTGGTACGATATGCCGGTAGCACCGAAGCGCTACTTTACTAAAGCTGATTTCCATCCAGAAGAATGTCCAGTCGCAGCGGAACTCGCCAAGCAAATCGTTAATCTTCCTACCTGGTATGATCCAGCCGAGCTTCGCTCAGCGAAGCGTCTGATTATGGCACATCTTGTTGAAAATGCCGACGAAGATGCCGAAAATGCCGAAGTTCCAGAAGAAGAAATGACCGAAGACGAAAAACGAGCCAAGATTAAGGCAGAAAAGGCCGAAAGAAGAAAGCAGATTAAATCCAGCAAAAAGGCGAAAAAGGATCAGAAAAAGAAACTCAAAGCTGATGGTGCTCCAGATGAGATTGTAGAAACTAAGGATAAAAAGCCAAAAGAGAGTCCTAAGCAGAAATTAGCAAAAATCTTGGAGAATGCTTCCAAGAAAGTCGCCGAAACGCCA
>JAZLDZ010000063.1:0-19174 GCA_045615025.1 Candidatus Nanosyncoccus sp.
AAGTGGTATTGTTTTGATTGAGCATGCCGGATTGTTAAATGATGCAGCTGTTTCAGAACTTAAGGAAGCTATGAAGAAATATGAGGGTAAGATTTATACAATCATTATCGGAAATCCACTTCATCGTTCCGCTCGCTTCAGCACCCGTATAAGAAATACATTGGCTCTCAAAATGGTTCACGTCAGAAATCGCACCATCCGTCGTCATATATCCAGCCTTATACCATTCAGAAAATCTTGGGCTACGATAGATCTTTACTACGTCAGCTACAGAAGTTGTCACTCCGCTTTCTATCTGCTGATATAGTAAGCTCTTGCCATAGTCATCCAACGAATTTAACTTTTTATCGAATTCTTCTTGGATTTCCTCGTCACTCTGCTCTTTCTTTGTACTATCAGTATCCGTGTCAACGTCCTCAACTAAATCGCCTTCTTCGTCCTCAGCTATAAAATCTTCGCGTGCTGGATCACAGCCCTTCTTTCCTTTCATCCAATAAGCATAAATATATTTACTCGTCACGCCATTATTTTTCTCTTCCTCAATCAGCGTATTACCATTTCCGTCCGCTTCTACCATACAACGTGAAGGAATCTCATCTCCATCCGCCGTCACGTATCTTCCATAATCATATTTCATTAATGACACGCCCTTACGGAAAGACTCAAGCACACGATAATCAATGTATGGCGAAACTTTTGCATCTGCCTGCGCGTCAAAGATTAATGTATTTTCATCCAAATTTACAGTCAATTCTGACAAAGAAATCGTGTCTGGACCTTCCGGCAAAATCACCGAAAGGACTGGAAACACCCTCGACAAAACTTTCTTGTCATCAATAATCTGATTAATTTGTTTTAATTGCCTCTGGATTGTCAAAAACTCCGACAAAGATTCATAATTATTAAGCTTATCAGACATCAGCTTTATTCTTGAATCTTGACCGCTCATGGTTATATTCTGCCCTTCCCAAACCGTCACCATTACCATTACAATCCCACCAGAAACCGCCATCATCACAATACAGCAGAACAATAAGATGTTGCGGAATTTCATCGCCTTTACCATATTACGCTTCACTTCCGGCACCAAGCTAATCTCGTAGCTCGACTTCTGTTCCGTCATCATCGTTTCCGGCTCTTTTAGCTTTATGCCAAAATTTTTTAGCGTCTCACGATACTCTTTTACTGCCCAAGTTTTTATCTTCTCAAACATTACGTGTTTTCCCTTTCCGCAAGACCTATCGCTACCGCAAATTCACTCGCTACATTCATGAGAGCCTGTTGCTGCTCTGGTGTTACTTGTACTAATTGCCATGGATTACCCTGGATTGTCTGGATATTCGTCTTTACTTCAATATACTCCGCAATAAACGGAATTACCCCTGCGAACCCAGAAAGCACAATCCCAAGCACTGGTGCTCCTACATATTTATTCTGGAAAAACCTCACCGATTTTGTAAGCTCTTGCGAGAAAGTATCTAGCGTATTATCAAGCGCCTTAAACACTTGTCCATCCAACTTATCCTGTGCTAAGCCAAATTTCAAAATGAATCTCCTTGCCTGATCTTCCCGCACATTTAATGTCGTTGCTACAGTATTGACTAATGCCGAAAGCCCACCCGAAAGCGAACGTACTAGTCTCGGCGCACCTCGATAAACCACTACGATATCCGTCGAAGTCTCACCAAGATCGACAATAATCCGCGCATCCTGCGAACCTACCGGTGCAAGTGACCTCGTCATCGCAATTGGCTCCGGCTCCTGTGCAATCACATTTAATCCAATTCTCTCTAGCGCCTCCATTCTTTCCTCGGTGTAGTCCATCGAAGATGAAGAAAGAAGTACCTCTGCTTTATTCGGATCATTAGGGCTCGGCCCGAGTACTGCATAATCAACCTCGGCTTCCTCTACTGCCATTGGAATATATTGATCAATTTCATATTTAATCGTTTTCTTTAAATCTTTCTCTGTCTGATTCGGTACCTCAATCACCGCCGTAAAAGTCTTTCCTGCCGGAAGTCCTATTGCTACATTCTTTGTCTTTACTCCAGCCTGTTTCATCGCACCAAGAACAATCTCGCCCATTCTTCTAGTACCAGTCTCACTGGTATCTTGAGCGGTTCTAGGGTCAAGTGGTACATAAGCAAAGCGCTCCAGTTTGAACCCATGCTGAGCATCTCCGCTTAGTTGTACTAATCGAAGTGCACTTGTCCCAATGTCGAGCGCGAAGAATTCGCCCACCCCTTTCAGTAAGCTCATACTACTATTATAAGCATGAGCATTACAAGAGTCAAGCCGATTTTAGCCAGTAAAAACGCTCCACATTTCCATTTTTACCCGCCAAAATATTATCCCGCTTGTTTATAACTAAGAATTGATTCTTTTTCAAAAAATTTTCAAATTTCTTTATGATTTCTCTTCGCATTTTTTCATTTTTTACCACCCCTTTATTTAACTGTTCCGGCTCCGCCTCAAATTGTGGCTTTAACATCACAAGAAAATCCGTATTCTCATACGCCAAATTAGCCTTAGCATATTTTAATACCTTTGTTAAACTGACAAAACTCACATCTGCTAAAATCGTATCAATCTTCACACGAGCACCAGTTTCTTCCTCCGGAATGAACTCAAAAATATCCGTCTTTTCATGTAGTTCTATCCGTGGGTCAAACCGGAGTGGTGCTTTCATTTGATTCGTTCCCTTTTCCACTGCAATCACTCGCTTAGCCCCCCGAGAAAGAGCATACTCAGAAAAACCACCAGTGCTAGACCCAATGTCTAGCACTGTTTTTCCACGAAAGTCATATGAGAACGCCTCAGCTGCATCTTTCAGCTTCCACTCAGCTCTAGATACGCCAATTTGCTGCACTCTCATGCGTTTTTTTATTTCCCTTGACGTTCACGATATGCACGAGTTTCTGTATCAATAGAAACCACGTCGCCTTCTTTAATGAAAGCTGGCACCTTTACTACCACACCAGTTTCAAGCGTGGCATCCTTCGTAATAGATGTCGAAGTATCACCTTTTACCGCATTTTCAGTATAAGTGACTTTGAGCCACATATTCTTAGGCAACGTCAAATTAATCGGAGTTCCATTATAAAACTGGATCTCCATCTCATCTCCATCGCGCATAAAATCAGCAGCATCTCCCACCATATCCGCATTTAGCTCATATTGCTCAAAACTTGCAGGATCCATAAAATAGAATTTTTCATCATCACGATAAAGATACTGCACTTTTTTCGTTGTCACCTCAGCAGGTTCAATTTTTTCCTGTCCCTTAAAAGTTTTTGGAAGTAGCGCTCCGGTGATTAAGTTTTTCACCTTTACGTTTACGATTGAGCCACCTCTCCCCATCACTTTTTGAGAATATTCAACCACCTTATACGGCTGACCGTCCAAGGTTATAAGCACGTTCTTCTTGAGATCCGTTGGTCCGTACATAAAACTCCTTTATTTTTATCTATGTTATGCTACAAATGGCAAAAGTGCTAAATGACGTGCACGCTTAATTGCTGTCATTAGCTGCTTCTGTTGCTTTTGGGAGAGCCCAGTTTTAGCATTAGGCTCAATTCTACCATAAGCGTCTACATAACGTTGCAAAGTCTTTACATCACGATAGTCGAAGTAAAGATTTGGATCGTTTTTAACTTTTCTCATTTATATCCTTTCTTAAAATGGAATATCATCCAATTTAACATCACCCTCTTCGTCAGCAGGAATGTCGTCCGGCACTACATCTACACCTTCCGATGCATCTGAGCCCGCACCTGCACGACCCTTATAGGAAGAGTCGCCTTCAGCATTTCCGCCACCGAGGAAGTTGAATTCATCTACTACAATTTCCACCCTCGAACGCTTAGCGCCAGAGCTCTTGTCATCCCAGGATCTCTGTTCTAGACGTCCAGAAACTAGCATTGACGTTCCTTTTTTTGCATACCGTGCAATCGTTTCACCTTGTTTTCCCCAGCAGCTACAATCAAAGAACGATACTGTTTCTACATTTGCACCTGACGCATCTTTATAGACGCGATTAACGGCAATTCCAAACGAACAGACTTGCGTCCCGTTTGAAGTTGCTCTCATTTCTGGATCACGAGTTAGGTTTCCACAAAGTATTGCTTTAGAAAATCCACGTGCCATAATATTCCTCCTTATATTTTATTAAGCTTCGGTTTCAGCTTCAGCCTCAGTTTCTTCTTCGGCTTCGCCGTCCTCACCCTTGCGCTCTTTACGCTTAGCTTCAAGTTTTAATCTGTTTTCATCTACCGTAACTAGGAGATGACGTAGATATTCATCTTGAATGTCTAATGCATCGGTAACTTTCTTTGCTACTCCTTTGCCTTTTGGCAAATCTAGTTCGTAGTAGTAATAAACAGCAAACTCTTGCTTTTTAACTTTCGAGGCGAGACGTTTTTTACCTTCGTTTACCTCTTTGGTAATCTTTCCCCCAGCAGCGTCGATAATCTTACCAATCTTATCGAGCGCCGGTTGCAAATTCATCTCAAGATCAGGATGAATTAGCACTGTCAGTTCATACTGGCGCATTATTTACTCCTTTGGTTAAAGCAAACGCAGCTCTAGACTCGCTTGCTGAGTAGTTAATATCTAGACTATTATAACCTAGATTGCATTTTTTTACAAGAGTTAATCTCTTGAAAGGGTTGGTCTCCATGCTGTGCGTTCTCGCTCTTGATTCATTTCCGAGATTAGCTACCTCTACTTCATATAGCCATACCCCCACACCTACATGTCGGCGCCGCGCCCAACCCACTTTCAGTATGACTAAATTGTAAGTATTTTAAAAGCATAGGCATGATATTTCATAAAATTAATGCTAACGCTTGCTTTTCGAGCCTAGTTTTGCTACCTTCCCTGTTTTTCTAAAAATCAATCAATTTTCATTGCCAAATTTTATTAAAAATCTATTAAAATTCCACCTAAAATTCATCAAAAATACCCCAAATTACCCGTTGTAAAATTTACAACACTAACAATTCTATCCATTCGCCAGCTGATCAAATTCTTCCATTGAAGAAATCAAAACATCTCTTGGCTTATTCCCATTCGCTGGCCCGATCACGCCTACTTCTTCTAGCCAAATCGCAAGCCCGCTCACAAATCCATGCCCTTTACCAAGATAAGTCTGCAGCATCGCTGTTGAAAATTTACCCTTTGACAGCGTAATCTCGACTGCCTTTCTTACCACTGGATCATTCGGATCATATTTCCGTCCAAGGTCCCCAATCGAACCGCCATCGCTCGGTCCAAGCCCCTTAATCTGCACCGCTTGAGAAATTACCTCATCGTTATATTCTGGCGGTCTTTGTTCACGCAAGAAATCAGCCAAATTATTCACGTCCTCATCGCTCGCCCATGCACCCTGAATCCTACGCGGCTTCCCCATCATCTCCGTCGTCAGCATCAACATATCACCTTTACCAAGCAGCTTCTCTGCACCACCCATATCAAGCATAATTCTAGAGTCCATCTGACTTCCCACCGCAAACGCAATCCTACCCGGAATGTTTGCTTTAATAAGACCAGTAATAACCTTCACTTCTGGACGCTGCGTAGCAAGCACTAGATGAATCCCCGCGGCACGACCTTTCTGCGCCACACGCACAATCAGCATCTCTAGATCCTTCCCTGCCATCATCATTAGGTCCGCCATCTCATCAATCACCACCACAATGTATGGCATCTTCCCACCATCATGCTTCTGCTCGTTTCCATCTTCATCCGCCACCGCAACTTTTCCGCCATTCTTCGCCATCTTCTTGTTATAATCTACGATGTTCTTAACTTTTTCTTCCGCCATCAAAGAATAGCGACGTTCCATCTCGTTTACTGCCCATTTCATCGCGGAAAGCGCTTTATCTACCGATGTAATAATCGGCGTAAGAAGATGCGGGATATCATTGTATTGCACCATTTCTACCTGCTTCGGGTCCACAATAATAAGCTTCATGTCACTTGGTGCATTACGATATAACAGCGAAGAAATTAACGTATTCGTCATAACGGACTTACCAGAACCAGTAGTACCAGCGATCAGAAGGTGCGGCATCTTTGCAAGATTCGCCACTACGCTTCTACCAGAAATATCTTTACCCACAGCAAACGTCAACGGATCTTCCGCCTCTTTCCATTCCTTACTCTCTAGTACACCACGTAGTCTTACATCAGCAGGCTTTACATTCGGAATTTCTACACCCACCGAGCGAGTTCCCGGAATCGGTGCCTCAATCCTAATTTTATCTACTGCTAGATTTAGTGCTAACTCTTTGTCGCGCGCTAGAATCTTAGAAAGGTTTACTCCTGCAGGCGGACGCATCGTATATTGCGTCACTCTCGGACCCACATTAGCCCCTTCCATTTCTACGTCAATCCCAAACTCCGCCAATGTAGATTTGATAATAAATGCATTCTGTTGATGGTTCCCCGGATCTGCTGGCGACTGTTTTTTCTCAAGAAGATCCACACTTGGCATCTTCCAATCTGGATCAGACACCGACACTAACGCTCTCTCTACTACCGGCTCTGCTTTTGCCGTAGCAGGTGAATTTACTTTCATCTTCCTAATTGAATCTCTATCCACCACCGCAACACCAGGATTTACCTTGATATCAAGGTCAGCTTCCGCTGCCGCCTTGTTCGCCGCACGGATAATTTTCTCATTTTCTTTATCTTCATTTTTCTTTGTCGATTTGAACACCGAGAACAGTTTCTTGAACACCTGTACTGGCGAAACCTGCAAAATAAACAATGCCGTAATGAATATTAATACTATATATAAGAACACCGCCACGCCTGGCTCTAGAATTTGCGTTGCCACTTTATTTAATGCTTCACCAAGCACGCCACCAGTCGGATGTTCCTGTCCAATCGTCGGAATCCCCATCACACCCGACGCCCAAACAATCATTAAAATTGATGCAATCCAAACCACCACCGGCAATCTGTTCCCTGGTGTCCGGAAAATTTTCACCGCCATATATACTAACAGTACCGGCAATAAGAATTTACCATATCCAATCACAAAAAAAGCAGCATTATCAACATCGTTTAGAACTTTCCCTCCACTACCAAACCAAGTTAGTACAAAAAACACCGCTAGCGCTATCATTAGTACCGCTACGACCTGTCTCCAAAATCCACCCGGAAGCTCATGCTCCGGCGCTACCTCTCTTGTCTTTCGCGAACTTGCACTTCTAGTGCTCTTCTTTCGCGTTGGTTTCTTCTTAGCCATAAGTTTATTATATCATATCTGGCTTAACTTACACACTACTCGGCGACACAGCGGACAGTGGCGCCATAGTACCTGCTGGATGTCGAAGTAGGATTAGTGCCCCATAAGACATATGCATAATTAGTATCGTAGCCGGTATAGTCAGACCAATATATTCCGGTTTTACCTTGAGACAAAGTACTATTACCTTTACGATAGCCAGATGAGACGAAGTTCCCATCGTTTATCATATCGGCGCCAGAATCGTATCTTGAATATAGTATATAAAAGTTCCCATAACTACCACCGGTCGGCAGTCTCCAACCTTTAGGACAAATAGAGTCACTAGCCCTTCCATAAGTAACCCAATGATTGCCCGAGCCTGCCGTAGCAGCATACCAAGAATAATATGTACCATATGTATCGTTACCAGAACTGAGGTTGTTGGCTGTCTCAATGCATGAATGATCGTATTCTTCATCATCTTCCATGCACCACTCACCAGTATTCTGAGCTGGTAGGGTAAAGCTATATTCAACGTCAGAATCGGATGAAGTGATGTATTTAGGGCCAGTGAGACGAAGATTCTGAGTCATCCAGCATTTGCCGTCTTTAAGCACCTTCACAGTATAATCATTAGTGTCGCGCGTATCAGTAAGGATGGCGGTTTCTCCGATAACAGCGTCTTCACAAATTTCTGAAGTCATCTGTTGCATTTGAGTAATACCACCAAATGGTATTGCTCCTGTGAATGTCAACGTCCCGCCTCCTACTGTATCGTTATTTGTCACGGTAACAGTTTGTGAGCCAGATATGCCGACAGTGTATCCGGTGCAAGTATAGCCACTTGGACAAGACACGGACCTCAGAATATAGCCAGAAGATGGCGTGACTGTTACAGTATTAGATCCACCATACGGCACGGAAATACTCGCCGACCCAGAAGTAGTGTTGGAGTTAGAGATATTTACAGTATAGCTAGTCTTCGAGCAGACCGCAAAATAGGTTGTATTGCCAGTAATTGTCCTAGATGTACCACCGGTGTATTGTGTCCCAGAAGTACTACCTTCTGCCCACTTGCAGGTATGTCCAGTCTTGGAGATAGCAGGAAGTGAGAATGAGTTAGAAGTACCACTATAATTAGCTTGGACAGCGCCATTCCCTGCCCCGAAGGTCCAGGTAGAGCCAGAAAGACTACCGCTACCCGATGATTTACTCCAGGATGTGAATGGACGCTGAACAGACGTAGGAGAACCAGTATAGGAAGCACCTTGAGAGTTGTCACTATAAGAAATGGTAAAGGTTGGACCAGCACTTGGGCTACCTAGAGCATAGGTTGTACCGTAGTTCTGGGTGACAGTAGAGCTAGTAGTTTTACCACCCCATGTACCACCATTAGGATTTACAGTTAGAGTGTATTGTTTAACTACACAAACTCCATATAATACAGTATTTCCAGTTGGAGTAAGTGAAGCACTTGGTTGGTAAGCAATTGTAGTAGCGCCAGAAGAGGTTGTAGTCCAGCCACAATCATGGCCTTCCTTAGAGATGCTTGGCAAAGTTACAGCAGCACTAGACCAGCCAGCATAGAGTGTAGTTCCACCATCGTTAACCCATTTACCATTAGCATCGGTAAAGGATGTGCTGGCTTGGAGTACTGGTGTAGTAGCATTTGAAGCAATCTTGTTTGTAGCGCCGCTTTCTTTATACCAACCATTGAAGGTATAGTTAGCGTTAAGTGTAGTAGTGCTAGAAACAGTAGCTCCGCTAGCATTGTTGGTTGAAGTAGTAAAGCCAGAGACAGTATAGCTTCTTTGTGGGTTGGTAATAGCACTAAGGGTAGTAGCATTGTAGGTTGCGGTAGTAGAGGAAGAACCAGCAGTAGTGGCACCGTTACCGTTTAGGGTAATAGTATATTGTTTTGGCATACATACAGCATAGAAAGTAGTGTTGATTAGGATTGGGACGTTTTCTGCACCAGAATCATATCTAATGCCAGAAGCACTACCTTCTGCCCAGTAACAAGTATGTCCTGTCTTGGTGATTTCTGGTAAGGTAATCGAAGTATTGTCATAGGTTGCAGTAAGTGACCCATCTACGCCATCGAATGTATAGACACCGTTCTCGAACGTGCCACCGCCACTAGGAGTCCAGGAGAGAAATGGTCTAGTAGCAGAAGTTGGAGCAGCAACATAGGATGCGCCTTGGGAGTTTCCGTCATAGGCGATTGTATAGGAAGGTGTTTCCGTAGGGTTGTTAATAGTCTTGGTCGTTTCCTCTGGCTGAATGAAGCTCTGTGACTCGGCGCTGCCTTCCCATATACCACCAGCTGGATTGACAGTCAAAGTAGATAGTACGTCAACGTCAAAGGTAGCAGAATAAACCTTGTCATAAATTGGAGCTTTGGCATAGATGTAATAGACACCCTTTTGTGCTGGGGTAGTGAAAGTACAGGAATAGGTTACTGGCACGCTACTAACTTTCTTGCAAGGCAGTGGATCTACGCCTAGAGCTTCTACGTTAGTACCTACGATAGAGCTATATTGTTGTGGTGTTAAGAAATAGATATCGGCATTAGCATATTCTGCTGTAGTATAGAGTGAAGTCTTTACTTCTATAGTTGCTTCTGCATCTACACCAGCATAATCCGGTGTTAAGGTCATGGTTTCTGTATTAGCGGCATCAGCTACAGCAGTGAAGATAATACCGTTCTCATAGTTTCCTGGAGCGGTATCTGCATTGGCTACTACACCATAGTAGATTGGGAAGGAATCACCACCAGAACCTGTGGCATTACTAGAAGAAGCAATCATTTGAGGAGTATTAGAGCTAATTGGTGGAACGGCGAATTTCTTAGTGGTGTCTGGGACGGCACTTTCCATCGGATCATAATCTGAGTCAAATCCAGAACTTACTACGTGGGCAGTATCGCTTGGAATAGCATAGCCCCATGTACCACGGGAAAGTGTAGTAGGAGTAGTAACTGTACCAGAAACTGCATCAATCGTACCACTTAATCCTTCTTTGATACCATTAAGCGCAGTAGTGTCACCTATCATACTAATATATAGTCTATATCCCGCAGAGTTGGTAATAACGGAAACTTGGCCTTGGCTTACGGTCATAGCGTCACTGTCTGCAACAGAAAGGCCTAGGTTAACAGCAGCAGTGGCAGAGAGAGACAAAGAGAAATCGTCTACCGGGACTATACTATAGTCATAAGTACCACTCTCGGCTTGGGATTGTTTGACTGGCGTGAAGACAGAAGCCACTAGAATAGTAGAGACAAAGGCAGCACTAAAAACACTAAGCCCATAGCTTAGCACCTTAATGCGCCACTTAGGATCAAGCAATCCCGTTCGCATCTGCATTTTTACAAAAGCACTTTTCTTGCGTGCTCTTACAAAACACCTCCAGATGAACATATTCTCTCCATTTTATTTCTAATGTTTATTTCCCAATATGACCTTGGTTAATTCTCATTATAACCATAAACATTACAATGTCAAGTATAATTTTATACTTTTTTGAAAAAACAACCCACAAAAAAATAGAGCCCCGTAATTAAGGCTCTATTTTTTAGCTATTATTGCTCGACGCTTTTCATGCTTAGGCTTAGTTTGCCCTTGTCATCAATCGCAACGAGCTTAACTTTTACTTCTTGACCAACTTTTAGAACGTCCGTAACCTTCGCGATTCTCTTATCGGAAATCTGGGAAATATGTAGCATCCCATCAACTCCAGGAAGAATATTCACAAACGCCCCAAAATCTTTAATCGTTACGACTTTACCAGTATAAATCTTCCCCACCTCTGGCTCCTCAGTCAAGCTCTTTACCCACTCAAGCGCCTTCGCAATTGATTCAGAATTCGTACCGGAAATCGTCACTAATCCACTATCTTCAATATCCACCGTTGCGCCAGTCTCAGAAGTGATCTTATTAATCATTTCCCCGCCCTTACCAATCACCGCACCGATTTTATCCGGATTAATCATTAGTTTCTCAATCCGTGGCGCATGTTCAGAAATGTGGTCTCTTGGTCCAGGAAGTACAGAAAGCATATGATCTAGAATAAACATCCTGCCTTCATGGCTCTGTGCAATCGCCTTTTCTAGAATCTCCACAGGTAAACCATGCACCTTCATATCCATCTGCAACGCCGTCACGCCTTTAGTCGTGCCAGTCACCTTAAAGTCCATGTCACCCGCAAAATCTTCTGCATCCATTAAGTCAGTCAAAACATATGCTTTATCAATATCTTTTGCAGTAATTTCTGTTCCCTTTGGTACATCCACCATTAAGCCCATCGCCACACCAGATACTGGACGGACAAGAGGCACACCCGCATCCATCAAAGCAAGACAAGATGAACAAGTCGCCGCCATCGAAGTCGAACCATTTTGTGACATAATCTCAGTCACGCTTCTAATCGCATACGGAAAATCTTCTACGCTAGGAAGAACCGGCATCAGCGCACGCTCTGCAAGATATCCATGTCCAATCTCACGCCTACCAGGGCTACCAATTCTACCAATTTCTCCAACCGTAAATGGCGCAGCATTATAGTGATGAATGTAACGACGAATCCCATCAGTTACTTCCATCGTATCCACCACCTGCGCAAAGCTCATTGGTGCCAAAGTTACAATGTTCATTGCCTGAGTAAGACCACGTGTGAATAATGATGAACCGTGTACTCTAGGAAGCACAGAGACTTGGCTCGACAAAGGACGCACTTCGGTCAGCTTACGCCCATCTGGACGCACACCATCTTCTACAATTCCTCTTCTCACTTCATGATGCACTGCCAACTCAAACGCCTCATGGTATTTCTTCAACAACTCTATTCCTAGAATTTGCTCAGGAGTAGTAAGCTGCGATGAAGAAGGAGTAGCGGAGCTAGCTGTACTTGAAGTACTGCTAGCGAGCAACGCATCTGCTGAAGAAGCAGATTGCTGCTCCTGTGCGAATTCTTGTGCGAATTCTGCATCCATCTCATCACGAAGCTCATCACAAATCTTCTGACGCTCAATCACGTTCCCACGAATCTTCCCACCAGCAAATTTCGTCGAGCACCATTTATCAACTTTTTCCTGAATTGATTCTTCTGGAAGCGTTAATTCGTATGGTAACTCCTCTGGTTTTACCATCTCACGAAGTTTGTTTTGAAGCTCAAGTGCTGGCTTACAATTTTCGCACGCCCATTTCATTGCCTCAATAATCTCGGATTCCGGTACCTCATTAGCTCCAGCTTCCACCATCATTACTTTGCCATCTCTAACGGCGACAACTAAATCAAGGTCAGATGTCTCGCGTTCTTCCGCCGACAAAAACGCCTTAAACTCGCCATTAACTTTACCAATCCTCACCCCTGCCACTGGTCCATCAAACGGAATTCCAGCGCAATGTAGCGCCGCACTTGCCGCCACCATCGCTACACAATCTGGGCGGAAATTTGGGTCCATCGAAAGCACCGTTGCCACTACCTGTACCTCTTGACGATAGCCCTTTGGAAATAGTGGACGAATCGGACGGTCAATCAAACGTCCAACTAACACGGCATTATCGCTTGGCTTCCCTTCTCTCTTAATAAACTTGCTTCCAGACATCTTGCCTGCTGCATAGAATTTCTCTTCGTATTCAATAGAAAGCGGGAAGAAATCCTGCTCTACTGGCTTCTTGCTCACCACTACACTTCCAAGCACGGTCGTATCGCCGTAGCTTACAAGCACCGAAGAAGTCGACCTAAATCCAACTCTATTCACCTCTAGAGTTAGTTCATGCCCACACCATTCTGTCGAAATTCGCTCGGTCTTTAATCCCTTAGGATTGATAATATCCATAAAAAACACCTTTCCGGGAAAACCTCAGATAACTATCCTCATAAAAGAACACTTATCTGCCGTCTTCCCTATTAATTTACTATCTACATTATACCACAAAAATGACAGCCCTAACACCCCATCATGTCTTGACTTTTTTAGCAATCTGTGCTATAATATACAAGATAAGGCAATTTTCAAAATTTCTTATAGCACAAACCCATAAAGGAGAGGATAATATGGATTTAGAAAAGTTACAGTTAGATTATGAGGAGTCACTCGTTGATTACGAGTGCGCCCTGCGAACCGTCTTAGCCGAGCTAGAAAACGTCAGAGCCAGGATGCAACGCGAGTACGATTGGCCAATCATTGCCAATATTGAGTCCAGGATTAAGACTTTTGACTCAGTAGTAGAAAAATGTCGCAGAAAAAACTACGAGAACTCGCCCAAGAAGAAAATCGAGTTTGACATTGGAACCATCCGAGTTCACATGCAAGACGTAGTTGGCATTAGGATAATTACAGATTATCCCGACGACATTTACAGAGTTTACAAGACTATCCGCAAGGCAACCAATTTAGCCATCACGCACGTTGATGACTACATCGAAAACCCCAAAATCACAGGCTACTGGGGTT
This sequence comes from Candidatus Nanosyncoccus sp., assembly GCA_045615025.1. Classification (GTDB taxonomy): domain Bacteria; phylum Patescibacteriota; class Saccharimonadia; order Saccharimonadales; family Saccharimonadaceae; genus Nanosyncoccus. The sequence continues at coordinate 13,698 of JAZLDZ010000063.1, forward strand.
TACACCTAGTTATCCAAGTTCCAGTTCATACCGAAGATGGAACAGAGCTAATCATGGTCGAGGTCCAAATCAGAGATAAGAATATTGATCTCTGGGCTTCAATCGATCATTTCGTGCGTTACAAGAAAAAGCATCCACCAGAGGAAGCCGAAGAAACCCTTCTTAAAATGGCCGGTATTCTCCGAGAATTCGGAACCATGTCTGTCGAGCTAAGAAACCAAATTTTAGCCACCAAAGACGAGGACACCGAAGATAAAAGCACCACTCCAAATTCCTCAAACGAATCTAACACCAAAAAACCCGCTATTTAACTAGCGGGTTTTCTCATCTCACCGAGCCGAAACACGATTTGCGACCAAGTGAATGTTTATTATTTACGGATTATTTCCTAAGTCCGAGCTTAGAAACAGTTTTCTTATAAGTCTCGAAATCTGTTTCTTCAAGGTACTTTAAGAGTCTTTTACGCTTGCCGACCATTTGCATGAGCCCACGGCGCGCCATAAAATCGTGCTTGTTTTCCTTGACGTGCTCGGTTACTTCTAGAATGCGCTCGGTAAGGATAGCAACCTGAACTTCAGGAGAACCAACGTCCTTTTTCGAGCGAGCCATCTTAGAAATAGCCTCCGCTTTCTTCTCTTTTGTTATCATGAGAATGATTATACCACACCTCTATAAATTTTGCAAATATACAGCCTGCTGCTCTCAAAAACGTACGCAAAAAACCACTTTTAATCTCTAATCCCTAGCTCTTCTAGCGTCACCGCATCTTTAACAGAAAAATCCCCAATCTCTGTCCGCCTTAGTTCCGTAAGATATCCACCCACGCCTAACGTCTTTCCTATATCCTCGCCTAACGCCCTAATATACGTCCCCGAACTCACCTTACAATCAATCTTAAGATATGGCCATTCATAATCCACCACCGAAATCTCATAAATCTCCACTTCCCTTTCCGGCATCTCAACTTGTACACCCTTCCGCGCAAGCTCATATGCTCTTCTCCCATTGATTTTCACCGCCGAATACGCCGGCACTCTCTGCCTAATTTTCCCTTGAAAAGATTGAACGATTGTATTTACAGAGGAAATTTCAGGAATACAATTTTTAGGGATCTCCGCGACAACGGGAGCGGACGATAGGGAGCCTCCCTGTAACGACAGGTGAGGCGACCGGTGCCCTAAAAATTCGTATTCTGAAATCTCTCCCTCAACATCTCCTGTTGTCGACACTTCCCCTAATTTAATCGTTGCTTCATACCTCTTATCTTTTTTCAAAAACTCCTGCGCCTTCTTAGTCCCCTTCCCAAGCAAACAAATTAAAAGTCCCGTCGCAAACGGGTCCAGCGTCCCCGCATGCCCTACCTTTGCCCTTTTTGGAGCAGTCAGTCCCCGAGCCACATAATCTTCCTGCATTTGTTCCGTCAAAATACGGCGGATTCTTGCAACCACCGCAAACGAGCTCATTCCTGCTGGCTTATCTACCAACAAAATCTCACGATTAAGTAGATTCATGTGTTTATTTTTGTATGCTTTTTATATTTTTGCAAGCATAAACGCCATGGAGGCTGACACTACCATGGCGAATATAATTGGGATCATTACCATATTACATCCCGGGTATTTTAAATGCTCCAGGATCTTGCACCGGCGGGACCGACGCCGGATTCTGATCTGGTTGAACCACTACCGGATTAACCGGTTCTGCTTGAACTTGTACTCCAGTCGGCGCTTCTACTGTTAATTGCGCCGCCGACTCATCTTGTACAGACTGCATAGGCTGTACTGGCTGCATTGGCTGCTCTAGCTCTATTGGCACTACCGGTGGCATTGCTGGCATTGCCGGTGCCGTTGGCGGCATCGCTGTTCCACTCACGTCTGGTGCTGGCGGGGGCGGGAATTCTACCCCACCCATCATCGGGTGTGCTTCTGGCATCGCTGGCACTACCGGAGCCACTGGTTCCTGCATTACTGGCATCGCTGGCTCCGGTGTTACCGGAGCTACCGGCTCCTGCGTCACCGGTGCCACTGGTGTCACTGGTGCAGCCGGCATAACTGGTGTTTCTGCCACAGTTGGCGCAGCTGTTATTGCTGGATTTACTGGCTCTTCTGCAAGCGCTTCATCCATCATCGCCCCATAATCTTTTGGTCTTTCTTCTAAAGGTGTCAATGTCTTATCTTGCATCAAAGACCTATCTCCGGCCGTCCCATAGATTGAGTTTGTCTCTACCTTCGACTGTGGCACCGCCGCCACAACTCCCGGGTATTCTCCATCCGGCTCTACCGGCGTCACCGGTGGAGCAAATTCCGAAATGCCAGGCACTGTTAGCGTCGGTAATTCTTCCTTAGGTTCTTCTTTAGGTTCTTCTTTAGGTTCCTCTTTAAAATCTTTCTTAGGTGCTTCTGTTGCTGGCTCCGTCATAATTGGCTCCGATACTTCTTGCTTAGGTTCTACTGTTGGCATCGCCACACTTGGCTCTGGCATCGCTTCTTTAATTGGCTCCACTACATCCTCCTTGACTGGCTCTAATGCCGCTTCTTTCAGTTCGTCCATTATCGACTTTGTATTCACTTCTTTTTCCGCATTATCACCATTTATCATTCGCTCTAGTTGCTGCTCCGGCGTCAGCTCTTCCTCGTGTTTTATGTTAATCGCCTCTGGACTCTCCTCGTCACTAGAATCTACCGGCTGGTTTATCATCTCCTCAGCCCCAACCCATTCTTGGCCCTCTTCTGGCTGTTTCTCTTCCGGCTCATCCTCTTTTGCACTTGCCATTTGCGCTACAATTAATTGCTGATCCGCACCTAGCTGCATTAACCTCGAAGCAAGCGCCATCGTATCTGGCGTCGTTCGCTCATTAGAAAATCTTTCTGTCGCCGCAATAATTCCAGTCAAAAGTGCCGTTGCTACTTCCTTAGTAATTGGCTGTCCCAATTGCTCTAGTAGTATTACTATCATCTCCGACACTGACGAAGCTTCTACATTATTCCACTCCACACCACCAAGTCTCCCCGGCGTAACATTAGAGATATTAATTAGCCCCGCATTGTGCATTATCCTACCATGTTGCGAAAGCGCTGCATCCAGATCTTCTGTCTCTATTACATCTATCGCAATCACCAAATCTACGTTCACTTCCCCTCTAGAAAATTCCAAATCGCTCTCAGAAATCGTCGTCTTATATGGTGTGATATAGACTTTTACAAAATCCCCCTCAATTTTATAACGTAAATGGTCTGCCTTTTCTTTGTTCAGTGCAATGATAAAATCTTGCAAGCTATTCGTATCCGCCTCAAAGGTCTCATCTGGACGTAAAAACTCTAACGCATTTGGCGTTTTTCCAGAATAAATCGCCGTCACATGCTTTCCATATTTATCCAACATTAGCGTCAACCCCAGCGCCGCCGTCATTTCATCAACCGTCGGGTCATTCGACAAAGTCACCAAAATACTATCCGCATCATTGATTTTATCAACTACTTTATCTAGCGTCTCATCTACTTTTGGCGCAGCAGTTGGCTTTACTGGTTCATCTGTTTTTGCTGGTTCTTCGTTTTGCATTTTTATTTTAACCTAATTTACACCTTCACTTTACCATAACCATTTAAAAAAGTAAACCCCTTATTTACACCTAGTATTTTCGCACCAAAATGCCACCTCTACATTCTCATCAAAAACCGCCCATCACGCCACCCCTTTTCCCCTTTACTTTTCCTAGGTTTAGGTGTATAATAATCGCAATATATAACATATTATTAATTAACCTATAGGAATTATATCTAATATGCCGATTATTAAATCTGCTAAAAAAGCTGCTCGCCAAGCCGTTAAGCACACCGAGCATAACCAAGAAATCAAGAAAGACATCAAGGCCGCTGTAAAGGCTTTCAAGGCTAACCCTACCGCTGCCACTCTTAAAAAAGCTCAGAGCGAATACGACAAGGCTGCAAAAAAAGGCATCATCGAGAAAAATCCCGCTTCTCGCCCCAAATCTTCCCTAGTTAAAATTCCCAAAGCTGCCGGTGTCAAAAACGAAAAATCCACTAAATAGTTTTTAAACGTAACAAAAACGATTTGATTAAAAGCCACGGCTCATACGCCGTGGTTTTCATTTGCATATCTAACCTAGATAGTTCTTTTAGCACTCTCGTTTCCTTTGCACCTTGTCGCCATTCATATTTTTTTATTGCCTGTGAAACCAAAAGCCCAAAAAACATATATGGATCTTGTTCTTCAATAATTCCATCTAGAATTTCTACCGCACGTTTCCCGTCCGTCATTGCCGTATCATAAATATTAAATACCACTCGCATATCAATCTTAGGCGCAAGGTCATATTTCTTCACTTCCACATCGACCAGTTTTACAAAATCTTTATAAGCCTTTTTCTGACTTACATTTGTTTCCCAAATCACAATCGTATGTGGCGTATTTACATACTTTGCAATTTCTTCATAAAAATCCACCCCTGCTCCACCATCAGCTCCACTATTCCCCGTCCCACGCGCCGGCGTCAAATCCTTGAGTAAAATTTTTCTTTTCTCCGCAAAGAGCGAAGTCCCATGGAATATATTTACGATATCTTCTAGTCTAAGGTTTTCCCCATCAAAAACTTCATAATCTTCGCCTAGAATTTTCTTTACTTCCGCATCGATTCGTTTTCTATCACTGCCGCTAAAAATCCTAATCATCTTTTCCCTTTCTGCCGCCAGCCATCCCAACATCCTCCATATCAAACTTTTGGCATCCTGGGCAAATGTGCGTCCCTCTCCCCGCTACTCTAATTTTTTCAATATCCATCCCGCATCGCTCGCACGGCAGTCCTTCTCGTCGAAAAACTTTTGCAAATCTTTCTAAATAATCCCCCTTCGTCCCATCTGCCTTTACATAAGTTTTCATTGTACTTCCGCCCGAATTGATTGATGCTTCCATCACTTTTTTTGCCGATTCTAGCAATCTCTTTGCATCATCAATATTCAAGCTTCCTGCCAAAGTTCGTGGATGAATTTTTGCTGCATAAAGCGCCTCGTCCGCATAAATATTTCCTAGCCCACATATTACTTTTTGGTCTAAGATTACTGCTTTTATCGGTGCACTTTTATGTCGCTTTAGTTTTTCATAAAATTCATCCGTACTCATCTCCCATGGCTCTTTTGCAAGCTTTTTAATAAAACTATCCTGCAAAACCTCCACCGTCGGTAATACTTTTACAAAACCAAATTTTCTTTGGTCATTAAAATATAACGTCCCGTCATTTAGCCTAAAAATTACTCGCGTCTGTTTATTCGGAAGTTTATTTACAAAATTTTCGCTCGGATGACCTCCAGCATATCGCTCCGCCCCATCATAAATCAGTTGCCCAGTCATTCTTAGATGTATCATTAAAGAAATCTCGCCCGACAAATCTACCACGAGTGCTTTCCCGAATCTTCTAAACCTGATTATCTCCTGTCCTTTTATGATTTCTTTTGGCCCAACAA
>JAZLDZ010000064.1:0-7847 GCA_045615025.1 Candidatus Nanosyncoccus sp.
AGAATTTCTATTTCTTCCACATCATCAGAGAGTGATCTAAGTACTTCTTGGAGCGATGAAGTAGGCACTATCGCTTTCACTTCACTTTGTACCTTCGAGATAAACTCACGCTCCGCAAGTCTGTATCCATCGGTTGCCGCCACATAGAGAGCATTATTATCCGTATTAAAATATACACCGGTAAGAGCTGGTCTAGTTGTATCGCCACTTGCGGCAATTATCACTTCAGATATTCCAACCTTAAATTCATCTACACCCATTCTATATATCACCGCTTTTTCTTCGTCTATACCAGGAAGCTCCGGAAAATCATCCGCACTTGCACCATTTATTGTCGATGAATACTTTCCAGCCTTTGCTTTGATCTTAGTACCATCAACCGATAATTTTATTTTTTCTCCCCTTGGTAAATTCTGTACGAACTCAGCTAGTAATCTTGCTGGAACGGTTATAGCTCCGTCTTTAGCACTAATTACTGGTACATAGTCAACTACCGCCATATCCAAATTGGTGGTTATTAAAGATACCTTGCCACTATCAACCCTAATTAAAACATTAGATAATATCGGTAACGTAGACTTCGCTCCTACTGCCACTCTACTTACTATATTTAAAGCTCTATTTAACTTTTCTTGGGAAACTTCTATCTCCATATTTCCTCCTTTATATAATTATATATTTAATTATTTAATAATAGTAGTAATAAGCTATGTGGAAAGTGTGTAAAACCTCCTAGCTAACAGATTAAAACCGAACATAAAGCATGTGTATAACATGTTGATTAATTTAAGGAAAATTATGTGGAAACCGAACATTATCAACAAAGCAAAAGCATAAACCGAACGAATTAGCAAAAAAGGGGAAAACTTTTCACTGTTTTCCCACACGCTTTTTCGCAAACTTTTCCACTTTTTTTGATGAGTTTTACACATATAATGACTCCCGAATATTTGCTACCTGTTCACGTAAACCAAAATCTGTCGCGATTTTTTGTCGAATCTTTCGTATACCATGCATGGCGGTAGTATGATCTTTTAATCCTACCTCTCTAGCTGTAGCTGGTGTACTGAGCTTCAACTCCTCTGACATAAGATACATAGCAATCTGACGTGCGGTGGCAATATTAGCAACTCTACTTCGACTGCATAAATCCTCTGGGGTAATATTACTTGCTTTTGCTACGACGTTAATAATCTTCTTCGGAGTTAGATTTGGCTTTATGTTATCACTCACCGTATTGGTGTAACCGTCGCCAATTACTTGCAGTGGGGTTAATCCTCTAAGTTCAGCGAGAGTAGTAACTCTCAAATATTCACGCTCGAGATCGCGAATATTAGTCTTAACGGCATTTGCGATATACTCAATCGCCCCATCTTCTATTTCTACTCCATCAAATTCCGACTTTGCTTTTAAAATCGCACACTTATCTTCAAATGTTGGTAATTGCAAATCGAATGCACCCTTGCTAGCAAGCCTAGAAGAAAGTCTTACGTCTAACGTCTCAATCTGTTCTGGCAAGCGGTCACAAGTAATAATAATCTGTTTACCGTTTTGATACATATTATTAAAAATATCAAAGAACGCTTCTTGACTCCGCTCCTTATTGGCAATTTTCTGAATGTCATCAATTATTAACACGTCAACCGATGAATATTTTTCCGCAAAAGCATCACCTTGTTGATGTCTAATCATATAGACGAACTCAGAGAAGAAGTTGCTAGTGGTCATATATAACACCTTCATTTCTGGATTTCTCTTCAATATTTCATTTCCGACCGCCTGTACCAGATGGGTTTTTCCTAATCCAGGACTACCATAGAGATAGAAAGGGTTATATTTACCACCAGGATTATCAATTACGGCCTTAGCTACTGCTGCAGCCATATTATTATTAGAGCAAATTACAAACTTGTCCATCGAGTATTCTGCTTTAAGGTTGGAATTAAACTTTTTATTCTGTGTACTTACGGAATCTGGCGTCTTGTCTTTTTGCTTAACCTTCACCACCTTATTAATCTCGTCAAACTTTACCTCTCTAGACTTTGGCCTTACGGTTGTTTCAGAAGAAACGATATATCTCACATCGGTAAATTCCACAGAATTATGCTTTAATGCTTCACGTATTACAGAGTCATACTTTTTTTGAATCTGCCCAACTTTAAAAATGTTTGGTGCCTTTATTGTTACTACACCATCAGAAATAGTAGCGAGGTTTACATCTTTAAACCAGGTTGCGAACGCAGATGGTGGGATGGACTGTTCTACCTCCTCTAGAACATTTTTCCACACATCAAACATAATCGGCTACCTCCTACCTTCGTCTTAATACTAAACTCTTACGCACAATTATACACCAAAACGCGACTTTTCCACAAGCACAGCATAAAAAAATGTTTTATTTCATAATAAAAATCACCATAACAGGGAAACGGTTTTCCACAAGAAAAAGCTCAAATCTGTATAAACTGTGGAAAACTCCTTGGCTTATAGGACAAATTGTGCTATACTATAACAAAGATTTAAGTTTTTAAAACTAATAGGAATTATTTTATGCCAAAACGCACATATCAGCCACACAAGCGCCAACGTAAAGTTGAGCATGGCTTCATGAAGAGAAACGCCACTAAAAATGGCCAAAAGGTCTTAAAACGCCGCCGTATCAAAGGCCGCGCACGCCTCACTGTTTAAGACATCAAATAACCTCTTAAAAAGAGGTTATTTTTATGTTAAAATAAACATAAGATGTTTAGGGAAGAGTTTAGGTATATTAAAGCCTATCTTCGGGTGGTTGAGCTAAACCCGTGGCTTTTTGCTGTAAACTTTGCTACCTCGATTATTTATAAAATTCTTGATGTTGTGCGCCCATTCATTGCAGCCCAAATCATCGATGAATTAACTAAACAAAATAAAGATGGTGCAATTCGCGCGATTGTCCTCTATGCGGTTATTTACGTAGCGTACCGCCTAGTTCTTTTTATTAACTGGCGCACGTATAGCTGGAACGTTACCTATTGTTATCTTAAACTCCAAGATAAAATTTTCAATAAGGTCCTATCTGTTGACCATAGCTTTAAACAAAAAGTTAATCGTGGGAGACTGCTTAATATTATAGGTAATGACCTATTTGAAATTGGTGAAATGAATGATGAAATATCAGAGCTTATTACAGGTATATTTCAAGTTATCTTCATCATTATTATTTCTGCAATCTATAGCCCACTAATCGCTATCATTATGGCGGTTTCTGTCACGATTTATTCACATATTCGCACGATCCACGACCGGAAATACAATTATTATTGGTGGAAATCGCAAAACGAAAACGACAACTATAGTAATTTCTTAAATCAAATTTTGACGGGATTACAAGAGGTGAAAGTTTTCAATCTTCGTAACCCTCTTCACCAGCGTCTTGAAGCCTTACAAAAGCGCTACGACAAAAGCTATTTAACTCAACGCAAAGAAATAACCGCAAGGGATAACGACGTTAGATTTATTTATTACCCAATAAGAGCGTTAATCTTATTAATTTGTGTCATTATGATAGCAAACGGACAAATGGAAATAGGCATTTTAGTTATGTTTTACTCATATCATCAGCAACTTATTACTTATGCTAAAAATTTCACCGATTCGGCAGTTGCAATTCGCCTAAACAACGCCGCTATTAGACGTGTCGCCTCAATCTTAAACTACCGCGCAGACGAAAAATACCAATTCGGGAGTCTCGACAAGGATAATATAAGTGGCTCCATTACCTTCAAAAATGTTTCTCTCTCTATTAATCACCACACTATCCTTGAAAAACTCAATTTTAAGATAAAACCACATGAGTTCGTTGCGATTGTTGGTTTTCCAGGGTCTGGAAAAACAAAACTTTTTGATTTGATTTTGAGACTAAATAAACCAACAAAAGGCAAGATTCTCTTGGATGGAATTAATATTAATGAGTTTAGTAAAGAAGTGTACACGTCAAATGTTGCGGTTGCAAACCAAATCCCATTCATTTTTAACACATCAATCCGTAAGAATCTTAATTTTGTAGATACAGATATTAGTCATCAAATAGCAGCATGTAAAATTGCTGGCATTCATGATTATATTGAAACGCTACCAATGGGTTACAACACAATCTTAAGGGAAAATGGAGGTAATATCTCTGGCGGGCAAAGACAAATGATATCTATTGCCCGTACGATTTTAACTAATGCAGAAGTTTTATTGCTAGATGATGTTACTACATCGCTAGACCCAGACACTGCAAAGCTTGTTCCAAGTCTAATCAATAGAATTAAAAATAAGCACACCGTCATAATGATTACCAAAAAACCCGAGCTTATGAAAATAGCCGATCGTGTCATAGTTCTAGATCATGGTAAAGTTACTGATATTGGTACACACGAAAAATTACTAGAAAGGAGCGCACTGTATCGGTCGATGCAGGCTATACGCTCAAGCGATTCGGGAGAGCAATCAGTATGAAGCATTACTATAGACTAGTTAAAAAGTTTCTCAGTTTCAAGCTTGGCGATAAAAAACTCCTTTCCATGCTATTCTTGACGGCGCTTATCCGTACTGGCCTTAAATTACTTATTCCGATTCCCGCAGCGATGGTGGTGGACTTTGCAACGGAAGGGAATTACGAAGGTGCCATTACAAGTGTCGTACTATTTCTTATCGTTTCATTGTTATATACACTTTTTTATCACCTCAACTTCATCGCATACGGAAAAGCCGCCGTCTATATCCACGACACTCTCCAGCAAAAAATTCTCGACAAAGTTATCTCGCTAGACCAAGACTATACGAAGAAAATTTCTCATGCAGAAATAATTAACACTGGCTTTGAAGATGTAGTAAAATGCCAGCGTATTCCAGATTATCTGTTCGACTTTTGCTTTACGATGATTAGTATTGTGGCAGACGCAATTATTCTTGTCTTTGTCGATCCGCTCATTGGTGGCATCACATTAATCCTTACGATTATTTCATTACTTATCTTTGTCTACCATATGCGCCGACGTGATCATTTTGCCGATATAAGGCGTACCCACCAGGACGAAATCTCTAATCTCTACAATCAAATCATAGATGGACATAAAGAAGTGCACGCCTTCAATCTCGAGGAGAATCTACGCAGAATTATAGAAAACGAGAAGCGAGAATGGAAAAAAAGTTATCGCTTGCAGCGACTTCACTCAGATCTCGGCGAGGGATTGACTCCATTTATTCAAGGCCTAGGTCGAATTATCACTTATGCTATTGCTGCATACCTTATTCTTAAAGGCGAATATAGTGTCGCAACCCTAGTTCTCGTAATTGGATACTATGAAAATATGCATGAAAGCTATGATGAAGCAACGGATATTATTACAGAAATTACCAGATCAAACGTGGCAATTAATCGTGTCTACAAGCTCCTAAATTATCGTCCACCTCGTAAAATCCAATTTGGCAGCAACAATAATGATGACATTAGGGGCGAAGTAATTTTCGACAACGTCTCTTTTACGTATGGTAGAAAGCCACTTATGAAAAACGTAAGTTTTGAAATTGCCCCACGCAGCTTAGTCGGTGTCGTCGGCAAATCCGGCTCTGGCAAATCCACCGTTTTTAAGCTTCTTCTCCGTCTTTATAAACCTACCCATGGTAGGATATTAATAGACGGTAAAAACATCCTTAACTATAATGAAAAAGTTCACGCTACCAACGTTAGCATTGTTACGCAGAAACCATTCGTCTTTGACATGACTATTAGAGAAAACCTTAGTCTTATCGACCCAGACATAGAGCATCAAATCGAGGCGTGCAAAAAGGTTGGCATCCACAACGATATTATGCAGTTAGAAAAGGGCTACAATACACCACTTGTAGGAGATGGTGAAAATCTATCAGCGGGACAAAAACAGTTATTATCACTTGCGCGCACATTGCTAAGCAAATCAGAAATATTACTGTTTGACGAGGTTACTTCTGCCCTAAATGCTGATACTACTAAAGAAATAATTGAAGTACTAAAAAGGCTCAAAAAAGATCATACAGTCCTAGTCATTACTCATAAACCAGAAGTAATGCGCCAAATGGATGAATTAATTGTTATTGAAAATGGCGCACTGGTTGGGCGTGGCACGCACCGCGATTTGCTTCGGAACAAATATTACAAACTCCTCCAAAAATAGCATATAATATATTATATATGTTGAAAAAGTCATTACGGTTCCATTCTCGTGGCGGCGTGCGCTATACCTACGCGCACGGCAAAACCATTCGCACGCCCAAAATTTCCTTGGTCTATAATGATAATTCGCGCGGCTATCAACGTTTTGCCGTAGTAGTTTCCAAAAAAGTAGAGAAAAGCGCAGTCAAGAGAAACCACATTCGTCGCCGCGTCTATGAAGCAATCCGCGCAGAATATGAAAACGCTCCTAAGAAACGCGATTTTATATTTGTAGTATATAGCAAAGATATTGCTATGATGGACTTTGCTGAGCTCCAATCTGTTATACGTTCACTTTTCTCCCAGAGTATGATATAATACCCCTAATATGTTTTGGCTAATAGATGTTGTTATTATTCGTCCGATCGTAAATATTTTATTTGTAATCTACAATTTAGTCGGCGATTTTGGTCTCGCAATTATCTTATTTACTATAGTTGTCAAGCTCTTAACTTGGCCACTTGTCAAGCGTCAACTTCAGCAGACTAAACTCATGCGAAAGATTCAGCCAGAACTTGCAGAAATCAAGAAGAACTGCAAGGGGAATCGTCAAATGGAATCTTTGCAGATGATGGATCTCTATAAGAGAAACAATATTAAACCGTTTCGTACCGTCTTGACGACTCTGATACAGCTCCCAATTTTTATGGCGCTCTTCATGTCTATCTCGGCCATGGTTAATCCACGTCCTTCTGCTGATACCTGTGGCTATACTAATGTTTACAACTGTGCCTACGAACCAGTTAGAAGCATGCCACGCATTTCAGAAATCATTAGTAAGCAAGATGAATATTTCGTTGACGTCGACAGTGCTAAAGCCGCCGCCGAAGCTGGCGAGGAAGCAAAGACCGTCACTTATAGCTTCGAGCCAAAGCTCTTTAATCTTATCGATTTAAGCGCTCATCCAGCCGATGTATTCCAGGGCAAAATTTCCGTTAGCTCGTTTACGATATTACTATTTGCTCTTGGCGCTTCACTCTTGCAGTTCTTTGCCTCGCGCCAGCAAAATCCATCCGGTAAATCCAAAAAATCCAAGTCTTTCCGCCAGCTCATGAAAGAGACCAAAGAAGGTAAAGAACCAGACCAGGCCGACCTCAGCGCGCTCACCTCTAAGCAGATGTCTATTATGATGCCATTCATGATGTTCTTTATCATGTTCTACCTTCCGGGCGCACTCGTTTTCTACTATATGCTATCTAGCGCTATTACCGTTGTTCAGCAGAGAATTGCCCTTAAGCAAGCGGAAGAAGAAATGGAAATTTCCGCCGATAAGGCTGTTTTAAAAGAACTTAGAAAGATTAAAGAGGCCGAAGTGGTCGAAAACAAAAAAACCAAAACCAAGATTACCAGAATTACTGCAAGAGATTCTAAAAAGAAAAGGAGAAAATAACAATGGGCAAAGAAGAATCAGTACGTTTCGCTACGAAATACCTAGAAGACCTGTTAAGTTTTTTTGGGATTAATGTCGCCGTAGACTCTACAGTAGATGATGAGGTTATTCAATTATCTGTACCGTCTACATCTATGAACTCTCTATTAATCGGTAAAAATGCAGACAATCTTCGTGCGTTACAGTTTATCGTCTCACAATCCTTAGCTGCCCACGAAGCAGAAATTACTCGGGTAAATG
>JAZLDZ010000065.1:0-8983 GCA_045615025.1 Candidatus Nanosyncoccus sp.
AGAATTCCACGTCTCCACTGGTGCAGCCTGCGCTGCTTCAAAAGGTGAAAAGTCCCACGTTCTTTCCGCTATTGGTTTGACCGATTCAGAGATTGCTGGCTCGCTTCGTATTAGTCTAGGCGCCGACAATAATGAAGAAAACATTAAGCTCGCCGCAGAGAAAACTGCCGAGGCAGTAAAGCAAGAACTGGAGCGCCAAAATGCCTAAACCTATGAATAATAAAACTGTATTTGTCGGTATGTCCGGCGGCGTCGATTCTAGTGTCACTGCTGCACTTCTAAAACAGCAGGGCTACCACGTAGTCGGAGTTTACATGAAAAACTGGAGCAAAGACCTTCCTGGCATGAAGTGCCCATGGGCGGACGATCTTGCCGATGCTAAACGCGTCGCCGTGAAACTCGATATCGACTTTAAGATTTTTGATTTTGAAAAAGAATATAAACAAAAAGTCGTTGACTACATGCTAGCAGAATTTAAAAAAGGTCGCACGCCTAATCCCGACATTATGTGTAATCAGGAAATCAAGTTTAAATTATTCTATGACGTTGCGCGCGAGCAGGGCGCCGACTATATTGCTACCGGACATTACGCAAAGACCGACGGGGAAAACCTTCTCCGCGCCAAAGACGAAAACAAAGACCAAACCTACTTTTTGTATCGTATTTCCAAGGACGCTATCGCCCACACTATTTTTCCGCTCGGCGATATGTTAAAACCAGATGTAAAAAAACTTGCCGAAAAGCTAGGGCTTCATAATGCCTACAAAAAAGAATCCATGGGCGTTTGTTTCGTCGGCGAAGTCGGTATCAAAGATTTTCTAAAAGAATATGTCAAAGAAAAATCCGGTCCAATTGTCGATGCGGATACGGGGAAGGAAATTGGCTTCCACGAGGGTGCAATTTTCTATACTATTGGTCAGCGTCACGGATTAAACATTGGCGGTGGCTTGCCATATTATGTCACCGGAAAAGACATTGAGAAAAACATCGTCTATGTTAGCAAAAATCTCAATAATAAAGACCTTTGGACTAAGGAGCTAAAGTTAAACGAAGTAATATTGCGTGGTGCTCCATCCAAAAATATTATGGTTCGCCTTCGTCACCGCGCAGAGCTAATTCCAGCCGAAATCACTGTAAACGACAAAAAACCTTCTATAGGCATTTCTGCAGCTCTAACGTTTAAAACCGAAATCAAAGCTCCAGCTCCAGGTCAATCAGCCGTTATTTATGACGGCAAAAACGCCGAGACTTGTCTCGGCGGTGGTATCATTGCCTAAAATTGCCCTAAACTATACGTTGAATTTAAACTCGACTACATCGCCATCTTGCATGACATAAGTCTTGCCTTCTGTACGCATTAAACCTGCTTCGCGCACAGCTTTTTCACTGCCAAGACGAGCGAGGTCATCATACTTACAGACTTGCGCTGCGATGAATCCACGCTCGAAATCTGTATGAATTACGCCAGCAGCTTGTGGAGCAGTAAAACCTTTTTTAATAGTCCAGGACCGACATTCTTTCTTGCCAGCAGTTAAGAAACTTTGGAGTCCAAGCGTTTTATAAGCCGCATTAATTAGCTTTCCTAATGCATCGTCAGTCGCGCCGTACGAAGCTAAGAATTCCTTTCGCTCCTCACGATTCATACCAGACATTTCCTCTTCGAGCTTCGCATTTACAAAAATTGCTTCAGCAGGTGCAACTAACTCGCGCAATCTATTTTGCAAATCTTCGTCCGTTAGACCTTTTTCATCTACATTAAACATATAAATTACAGGCTTATCTGTTAAAAATGGAATATTTTCGTCAGCTGGATCTTTCTTACGCTTGGCTGCAATTTTTTCACGCGTCTCATCGTCTGCTAATTGTAACTCTAAGTTAATGATATCTATATCATCCTTTGCCTGTGCGACAATATCATCTTCGATTTTATTATCCGCACGCACGATATCATTATTCACGAATGCGCGGACCACATGACAAATTGCTTGGCATTCACGAATATGTGCTAGGAACTTATTTCCAAGCCCTTCGCCTTTACTTGCTCCTGCTACTAGTCCTGCAATATCTACAAATTCTACCGTTGCCGGCACAATCTTTTCAGTTTCATACATTTTCGCTAGCACATCCAGGCGCTCATCTGGCACCGGCACAATACCGACATTTGGCTCAATCGTTGCAAAAGGATAATTAGCTGCCAGCGCTCCTGCATTCGTTAAAGCATTAAATAAAGTAGATTTCCCAACATTAGGAAGTCCCACAATTCCAATTTTTGAACTCATACACGCTATTATACCATATTTCCTCGAAAAACCTAAAAGCCCCAGATTAAACGTGGAGCATTATAAGAGCTACTTGTCAGTTTTCCTAGTGTCTTTGCCGTCTTTATTTGGATGAAAGAAATTCCAAAAGACAAATTCGAGCACTGTAATCACAACTGCAAAAATCCAAGGCCCAAGAATTCCTGTTTCCCATGTCCAGCCATCATATCCGCCATTCCACACGTTATCAAATATCATATCCATGAGTGGCCAAACCACCATCGCGACTAGACCCATCCCAATTAAATTCACAAAGAAAAACTTTACCGTTCTTTTTGGTGTAAAAATAGTTTCTTTTTCTTCTTTGGCCATAAGAAATTCCTTATTTATGATACTTTAATTATACCGCACCATATAGAATCATCAAATGCTTAGCTCTAGAGTCATATATCTAGCATAAAAAAGGCCGCAAGTCTGCGACCTTATTGCATAAGAGAATCAATTAATTCTCTCGTCAGAAGTGAAAAAGTACCATCTGGATTTTTAATGACAAGTGGATTAAAGTCTATTCCAGTTATTATATCTATGTTGTGGCGATTAAAATTTGTGAATCCGTAGAATCTTCCGTTCTTGATTTTTGGGCAAATCAAATTTATTCCGCCAAGCACATAGGATGTTTCGGGTTTTTGGATTAAATCATAAAGATGCTCTTCGTATTTCTCCCAAAAGATGTAATCTAAATACAACCTCTCGGTATCTGGAAAAAGCTTATTATGGAACGCTGTCTCGGTCATATTAATCCAACTAGAACTATAGTCTCTCACCATTCTTTTTTCTTTGGCGTCTTTATACTCCACCCAGGCACGAGGATTAGCATCGTTTACGGTGTGTCCATGGACTAACATCGCACTCTCGTTGCCTTTAAATTCCAACATGGCATAAATAGCTAGATGAAAAGTAAGGTCTACTCCATTTTCTAGGAGCTTTTTTGGGAGCTGTTTTTCTAATATCTGCTCCGTTGAATAACCACATAGATACATATTCTCACCTCCTTTTTAATGTGCAACCTATGGGAATATCATACCACTTTTATGCTACAATGTTGATATGAATTACCGTATTCGTCGTATTGTTGCCGTGACTGCCCTTCTGCTAGGTCTTACAACCTGGGTAATTATCAATCCAGCAAATTACGAAAAAACCGCAACGACTGATACTGGTGCCAACTCCTCTGTTAACTCCACCACTGACTCTACTGCCGATTCCGGCACCGTTGACCCGCTTGGTGTTAGCACGGATGCAAATGGTAATCCTATATCTACGAATTCGGATACTAAACTCGCTAAGGATGTTCTAGAACAACTAGAAATAAAAGGTCGCGCTCCAAAAACTGGCTACTCGCGCGAAGAATTCTACAAAACTTGGCCAAACGTTAATGGCTGTAGCCTCCGTCAGATTATCATAAAGCGCGAAGTCGGCGATTCTGCAAAGCTCGACGGTTGCGATGTTATTGCTGGTACTTTTATCGAACCATATACTGGCAACACATTTACGGCGACGCAAAAATCCGATTTTTCTAGCCATATCCAAATTGATCATGTCGTCGCTCTTTCTGATGCTTGGCAAAAGGGAGCACAGTATAAAACCAAGGAAGAGCGTTATGCTATGGCTACCGACCCACTTAATCTTCTCGCCGTTGATTCTTCCGCTAACCAGCAAAAATCCGACAGCGACGCAGCAACCTGGCTTCCGCCCAACAAGTCTTTTCGCTGCCAATATGTTGCTCGCCAAGTTTCCGTAAAGTATAAATATAGTCTCTGGGTTACCGAAGCAGAACACGACGCCATCGCCAGAGTTTTGGGAAATTGCCCAACAGAGCCCACGGTTGGTATATAATATACTTATGATTAGATTTTTAACTGATACCACAATTCGCATTGACGATTATTCACCAGCCAAAACTGCATTAGATTCTATCAAAGCCAATCCTATGGCAGGTTGGCTAACTGTTCCAGTTGACCAGAACGAACTAGCAATGATCTACCAGGCGGCGAACAAGATTAAAAATGATTCAAAATACCTGGTCTGTATTGGTATCGGTGGTTCATACCTAGGACACAAAGCCATCATCGATATGCTCGGAAACCGTAGCGCCACGAAAGTTGTCTATGCCGGAAATAACATTAGTTCTCACGAGCTCGAAAAACTCTTTGCCGAGATTGGAACTTCTGATTTTTCCGTCAACGTCATTTCCAAGTCTGGCACTACTACCGAACCAGCTATCGCTTTCCGTTTATTGAAGGCGGGACTTATCGCAAAATACGGTGAAAAAGGTGCCGCCGAGCGCATTTATGTCACGACCGACAAAGACAAAGGCGCACTCCATGACGAGGCTGTTAAAAAAGGCTATGTCAGATTTACCATTCCAGACAATATCGGCGGTCGTTACTCAGTCTTAACTGCAGTCGGACTTCTTCCGATGGCAGTTGCCGGCATCAATTGCGACGAGCTTCTTGCCGGAGCGAAAAACGCAGCAATTGGCTTAAATGCAGATTTTTCTACCAACGTTAGTTCTGCCACAGTTGACACTTCTGCCTCTACCGTCCGTGAAGCCGTACGCTACGCCCTTACTCGCCAGATGCTCTACAAAGACCATGGAAGAGAAACCGAAATTCTTGCGTCCTTCGAGCCACGTCTTGCCACCTTTAATGAATGGTGGAAGCAACTCTTCGGTGAGTCCGAAGGCAAAAATAACCAAGGCATTTTCCCAGCATCAGCTATCTATACCACCGACCTTCACTCTATGGGTCAGTATCTTCAACAAGGCCGCCGCAACATTATGGAAACTGTTGTAAAAATTACAACACCTAATCCTCGCTCCATCATCGTGCCAGAAGATAAAGAAAATCTCGACGAACTAAATTATCTTGCTGGCAAGAGTCTCGATTATATTAATGCCAAAGCCGAAGAAGCCACTATCCGCGCCCATCGCATTGGCGGTATCCCAGTATTCGAGATAGAAATCCCAGATTTCTCCGAGCACACTATTGGCGAGTTAATTTATTTCTTCGAACTTTCCTGCGCACTATCCGCTTCGATTTCTGGCGTCAATCCATTTGATCAGCCCGGCGTAGAAACCTATAAACAGAATATGTTCAGTCTTCTTGGCAAACCAGGATTTTAATAGTATAATGATTATGTATAATAAAAGGAGTGGGCAACACTTATGAAATTAAATTATAATGGTCCAGTAGTTCTCGCAGTATTAGATGGCGTCGGACTTCGTCGCGAGGTCGCCGGTAATGCCGTTAAACAAGCTCACACCGAATTTTTGAATTTTGCCGTTGGCAACTACAAAACTACTGCGCTCGCCGCCTCTGGCGAAGCAGTCGGTATTTTGCCAGGTCAAATGGGTAATAGTGAAGTCGGACATAATGCGCTTGGCTCTGGTCAGGTCATCAAGCAGGGCATCTCTAGTATCAATGAAGCCTTCGAAACTGGCTCTATTTGGGAGACACCTGTCTGGAAGGAAATTATTGCACGTCTCAAAGAGCGTGGCTCTACCCTGCATTTTTCCGGAATCTTTTCCGATGGCAATGTCCACTCTAGTATTTATCATCTAGAACGCATGATTGAACAAGCTCACGCCGAAGGCATCGAGCATATTCGCATCCACCTTGTACTTGATGGACGCGATACTCCACCACAATCCTCGCTTCAATACGTGACAGAACTAGAAGCCTTTATCAACGCTTTTCCGGATCATCCAGATTACCGCATTGCTTCTGGTGGCGGACGCATGGTCTTTGTTGCCGATCGCTACGAGAGTGATTGGGAAGTCGTCAAAGCTGGTTGGGATGCTATCGTCAATGGCATGGCGCCACATCAGTTTAGCTCTGCAACTTCTGCAATTAATACCTTCCGCGAGAAAGATCCAAACATCCAAGATCAATACATTCCACCATTCGTTATCTTTGAAAATGGTCAGCCGGTTGGACTAGTTAAGGATGGCGACTGCTTTGTCTATTTTGATTTCCGCGCCGATCGCGCTATCGAAATTGCCCAAGCATTCACCTATGAAGATTTTCCATTCTTCGAACGCGTTTACTATGACGACGATGGCAACAAACACGATGGCAAACCAGACGTTTACTTTGCTGGTCTTACCGAATATAATTCCGATACGCACGTTCCAGAGCATCGTCTTGTCGAGCCAATCACTATCAAGGAAACGCTACACGAATTCCTTGGTAAACATAATGTCTCTCAGCTTGCCGTTTCCGAAACCGTCAAATTTGGTCACATCACCTATTACTTTAATGGCAACAGCTACGAAAAAGTTGACGGCGAAAAGCACATCGAAATCAAGAGCGACACTATGCCTTTCGACACCCGTCCATGGATGAAATCCGCCGAAACCGCTGATGCCGTAATCAAAAACCTTGCTGACTACAAATTCATTCGTGTTAATTTCCCGGGCGGCGACATGGTCGGACATTTTGCCGAACTCGAACCAACTATCTCTGCTATCGAAGCAATTGATATCCAGCTTGCTCGCATTGCCAAAGAAGTCGACCGTCTAGGCGGAGTACTAGTTATCACTGCCGACCACGGCAATGCCGAGGAGCTCATGGACCAAGAAGGCAAGAGCAAAACCTCGCATACCACTAATCCAGTTCCGTTTATTATTTATGATAATACCGACAATAAGAATCTTTACGAGCTAATAAACATCCCTAATGCGGGCTTATCTAACGTTGCTCCAACTATTGCTACGCTACTTGGTTTCGACAATTTCCCAGAATCCTGGCGTGGATCTCTAGTGAAACCACGCGAGTAATGCTATAATGTCGTCATGTTAGAAGTTTTGTTAATCATCGGTGTTACTATAGCTACTGCTATTCTGTCTCTTGCTGGTGGGTTTCTACTTCTTTCTGGCTCGAAGTTAGCGCGAGCATTCCAGAAATACGGTACTTATTTTGCCGCCGCAGTACTTCTCTATGCTGTCTTTGGCGATATTGTCCCAGAAGTTCTAGAAGATTTACCTGCCGCGCAGGTAGTTACGCTAATACTATCCGGTGTAGCTCTTTGTACATTTATTAGTTATATGGCTGGACATTTTCACAAACACGGTGACGACAAAACTTTCAAAGATAAAAAGCAAGCTTACGCTATGCTAATCGTTGATAGTTTGCATACGGCTATGGATGGCATCGTCATTGGTGCTTCTTTTGCCTCTGGCATTCCAACTGGTCTTACTTCTGCTTTTGCCACCGCAGCACACGAAATCCCACAGGAAGTGGGCGACTTTTCTATCATGATTCGTTCGCGCATGGAGAAAAAGAGAATCATAAAACTCCAAATCATCTCTGCACTCATTCTTGTTCCGTTCGCCCTGGTGGCATACTTTGTGGGCGATGCCATAAAAACGCACCTCCCAACTATGCTCTCACTAATTGCCGGCTTCTTTTTGTATATTGCGCTAAATGAAATTTATAGTATCATAAAAATAATACGCGGAAAGGTCAAAAAGAACGGACCAAAAGTCAAGGAGATAAAATAATGCAGAAAATTACCAAAGCTATTATTCCGGTTGCGGGTTGGGGCACTCGCCGTTTGCCAATTACAAAAATCATCGAGAAATCTATGCTTCCGGTTGGTAATCGTCCACTCGTCGACTATTCTGTCCAGGAACTAATTAAGGCAGGCGTAACAGATATTTATATGGTTATTTCCAATGTCGAGCCTTGTCAAGTTCGCGAATTCTACAAAGACAACATCGCACTCAACCAATACCTAGAAGAGCGCGGCAAAACCGACCGTCTCGCTCTAGCTAAGACTCTGCCAGAAAACGTCAAAATTCATTATATCTCCCAGGACCCATCCGCCAAATACGGCACCGCCGTTCCGGTTGCTATGGTCGCAGAAGAATATAACCTAAACGAACCAGTTTTTGTGTTCTTTGGAGATGATTTTATCTGGAATCCAGGCGGCGAGTCCGCTGCAGAATCGCTTCTAAAATCCGTAAACGGCGAAGAAGAATCTGCTATTCTAGGCGTTGAAGTCCCACGCGAAGAAGTAACTAAATATGGCATGATTGACGTTGCTGACGGCAAGCTCACTAAAATCATCGAAAAACCAGAACTAGATCAAGTTACATCAAATCTCGTTCATGTTTCCAAATACATTATGTCGCCAAAATTGATTCAAGAAATGGTTGAATACGTTAATTCTCATGATTTTGGACCAAAGGACCAAGAATACATGGCTACCGATCCACTCGCGACTTTCGTAGAAAAAGGTGGCATCGTTCGTGTCGCTCCAACTACTGGTGAATACCTAGATGGCGGCTCCCTTGAGGGTTGGGTTCACGCCAATGACGTCGTCTGCAAGGGGAAATAGTTCCTCTACGTAAATAGATTCTCTCTAAGAAACAAATAATTCCTCTTCACAAATTATTCATCTCATGATATAATTTCCTCATGAAGAAGGATGCTAAAATTACCTATCAGCAGGAAATTGGTGGCGTTGTTTCTCATCTTCGTACAGAGAAGGGCATGACTCAGGCGGAACTAGCACGCGCCCTGGGTACTTCTCAGCCAACTATTTATCGTATTGAATCTGGTCGCCAAAACGTCTCACTAGAGATGGTCAGAAAACTATCGAAGGCTCTCGGTAGCCCAATTCTGTCTGTTAATACCTCTGTTTGACAAAGTCTTTACATC
>JAZLDZ010000066.1:0-21357 GCA_045615025.1 Candidatus Nanosyncoccus sp.
ATACATTCCTATGGAAAGCGATACACCAGACAATAGTAAAAAGTTCGCTACTCCACCTACTACATCTTCTAACCCTCAACTCATCGCTACTTCTAGTGCTTCTACTGTAGGCGATACCTATCCAGTCTACTATGCCATTAGGGCCAACCAAGATACTGCTCCAGGACAATATTCTAACAGTGTCATGTTTACAGCAGTGGCTGATGCCGGAACGGTAGAGAAAGCTACACTAACTCCAAATAGCGTAGCCCCAAAAGTCGCAAGCACAATAAACGTAAAGACTACCTTGTACTCTACAGCAGAGTACGCTAATGCAAACATATATTTCTTAACTAGCACACAATATAGCCAAATATCTGGCACCAATGTAGAAGCTCTAGGAGTTAGTCCTCTGGCCTGTACAAAATCAAGCAATACTCCAGTAACATATTCGTGCAGTTTACCGGCACAGGCTACACCAGACACATATTACTTCTACATCAAATCTCCCACATACGACAAAGTTTATTCAGCAGAGTTTACAGTAGTAAATCCAACTAACTATTTCGAACTTTCCACTATGCAACAAATGGCGGAGTTCCCAGAATTCTGTACAGCTCTTACCACTCCTTCCGCCAGCGCGACTAATGAAGTGTCTACTTGGTCGACATATCAAGCTACGACAGATAAAACCACGGTCGTTCCGGCAATAATACTAAAGGACACTAGGGATGGAAACGAATACAAAGTTAAAAAACTTGCTGATGGAAATTGCTGGATGACAGAAAACCTAAGACTGCAAGATGAAACTATTTCTTCTGCCGATTCAAATTTACCCGAAGAAAAAACAATCGATATACCAGCATCAAGTACGAGTGGATGGTGTCCTAATACTACCCAGGCATGTGTTGAGCAACTTTTGGTATTGAACGCTGCTGAGAATGGTGGGGATTCGACCCATCCAGAATACGGTATGTATTATAACTGGTATACTGCAACTGGTACCTATGGTAAGTACGATACCACCACAGACGTGTCCTATTCTATCTGCCCGAAGGGTTGGCGCTTGCCAAAAGGTGGTGCATCTGGAGAGTTTCAAGGGCTCGTTAATGCGGGATATAGCACGTCTGCACTAATGCAAAAGGACAGTGGTGGTCCAAACTTTGCTCTTTCGGGCTACTACGGATGGATAAACGGTGGTGTCATTGTTGACCAGGGATCAGTAAACGACACTTGGTCCAGTACTCCGTCCGAGGCTACAAAAGCTTATCATCTTTTCTTCAGAAATAACTCTGGAATGAATGCGCAGAACCCTTCGTACAAGAGAATGGGCTTCGCTGTCCGTTGTCTCGCACAGGACCCTCTAGAATCTATTGACACCATGCAGGCTATGACACCAAAAATCGCGGCTACTGCTGCTATTGGTGCTACCAACACGCTTAGGGACACTCGCGACGGTAACACTTACACCGTCAGAAAACATGAAGATGGAAATATTTGGATGACTCAGAATCTAAGATTGGGAGACACAACTAAAACTATCACATTGCATCCATCCGACTCTGATGTTTCTTCAGACTTTATCTTGCCTATTGCACAGAGTTCTGGCAGTGATTCTTGGGGTGCCGCCTCCAACCCTAATAACGATAAGCATGTCTACGCTACGGGAAATACAGCTTACGGTAATTATTACAACTGGTATGCGGCTACGGCGGGTACCGGTCTCGGTACGATGAGCTCTGCTTCAGCTACAAATTTAACCAATGCATCTTCTTCTATTTGTCCTAAAGGTTGGCGTCTTCCGGATGGTGGACAAAGCACGAATAAATCTTGGTTTGCTCTAGATAAAGCGCTTGGAGGAACGGGTGAAGATCGTACGGATGCGGCCCAAATAAATAAATTCATGGCATCGCCATATGACTTTTCTTATACGGGTGCGTATTATTTGGGTGTACGCAATCAAGGTTCCTGGGGTTATGTATGGTCCCGTAGCGCCAACACTACGGCCGGTTCCGCATATTACTTCCGAATTAGTAATGACGGCGCCTTCTACCCACAACGTGTTACTAGTGCCAATGATGGCCTTACTGTTCGTTGCCTCGCACAATCTGGACTTGACCAGATTAGCGAAATGCAGCAAATGACGCCAGAGGTAGTAACATATACTCAAATCGGCGATATAGGCACCCTTACTGACACCCGCGACGGTAAAACCTACCAGGTTAGGAAGCTTACCGACGGTCGCATCTGGATGGTTCAGAACCTTTACCTTATTAAGACCATGACTCTCACCCCTAGCAATTCAAATGTGACGTCGAATTATGACATCGCCGGCATTTCTGGTTCGACCGTCATGGCAGATGGTAACCCATATGACACCGGTAATTCCGACTACGGCGCATACTACACTTGGAATACTGCAACAGCAGGAACTAGTACAGTTTATAATCAAGCCGCTCCTGGCTCAATTTGCCCGAAGGGATGGAGATTGCCAACGGGTGGAAGTACTGGTGAGTTCCAATCGCTCTATAATAATTACAACTCTTATTCTGCCTGGACAGATGGTAATGGACCAAGCTTTGCTCTATCTGGCGCTCGCAGTGGAGATCTCACATATTATCAAGGTGTCGGCGGTCGCTATTGGTCAAGTACATCAAAGAGTGATATTAATGCATATGAGATGGACTTTATGGATACCACTGGAAACATCGGCGTTACTGGTTATGCTGACAAAACTCTCGGTTTTTCTGTCCGCTGCATCAACGAATAATTATTTACTATTTAGCATAAGTATGATTCTAAAAAATAGCGATTTTACACACTGCATCAATTAATTAGCCAAACAGTCAAAAACCAAATCAAATATCTTATCCGTTCAACCCAGCATTAAGGTATTTCTTCACGTAATCCCATCCCCAATTCGTATCAAATCCACCAGTCGTAAACTTTCCAAACTTAAAGTATGGAACGCCACCTTGGACTTGGTTTGCGGCTTTCGCGGTATTTTCCTTAATTTTGTCCACCATTTTATGCTCAGAGAAACAACTCGTAAACTCATCCGACAAGCCAATCTTCTTTCCGATATTTAGCCAATACTCTGCCGTCATATCGGTAATCATCGGTGCAGTCTTGGAAATACCGACGCCCTTAGAGTGATAGTCTTCATTGAGTGCGTCTAATGCAGCGTGGTAATACTCCCAGAATTTATTTTCATTCGCCGCACAATAAACACCCTCGGCCCCCCAACGTGACATCTCTGGTTTATGCTCACCGTATTCATATAAGAAATCTGTCACGCGTACTTCATAAAGGATATTTTTCCCCTCAATGTAGTCACGCTCAAATTCTTCCTCATTCTCCCAAATCGCGCGAGAAAAAACATCGCAGTATGGACAAGCGAGGTCAGTATAAAAGATAAAATAGTTTTTCGCATCTAATTTTCCTATCGTGGTGGCTTTATCCCAAACCGCATCGGTATGATCATTGTTGCCGACATTGGCAATAATCAACCCAAAGAATAACCCAACGATTAATACAATAGCGATCCATCTAATTGCTTTCATGCTCTTTCTTTATCTCCTTCTTCTTATGCTTCTCTTTCTTTTCGCGCTCGTTCTTCTTTTCTTTCTCTTTGCGTTTCTCTCGCCACCTTTCATCGATTATTATAGCATACGCCTCTACGCCGACGCGTTTTAATGACCACAAAAGAATTAGTATTGCGAGAACAGTGATAATTCCAGAAATTGTTCCCGCAACTGCATATCCAGACGAAGAAAAAATCGAAGCAAGAATCGGCGTTATCAGTGTAGTTCCGCATGTTGGGCAACCGCTACCGAGTAGCGCCAGCCCTGCAGCGATCCCAGCATTCTGAATAGCGCCATCATCACTCCTTTTTTGCTTCAAACTACTCTGTTTACGCTTTTTATAAACCAGAACAATCAGGGAAATAAGCATCGCCTGGAGCAATGCAATCACAAAATTTTGCAAAAAATCCAAAAAATATCGGTCTTTCCCAAAAAAGCTCAAAAAAGCATCGCCAATAATCTGCATCTTCCCACCGAAATCTGACGCAAAGAATAAATTGAACGCCCCCAACCCACCCGAAAGCATCGAAAGTAACGTCCCAAAGAATATGAAAACCGGCACAAAGACTAACCAAAACTGACTAGTTCCTGCCGCCAGTACTATGCCAGACCCAGCCATTTTTAGCTCATCTAGCCATTTCTCCACTTTTTCTTGCATATTATTATTATAACAAAAAACCCGAACACTCGGGGGATTAAATCATAATAATTATAATAATCTTATAAACTAATTATATCACACAAAAGCAAAAAAGTCAATAGAATTTGTCACTTCACCCCTGTAAAGCCCAACTCTGTTACATCATGAAAATTCCGAAAAATCAATATTGACACAGATTTTGCTCATGCTAAAATAAAATTAAGATATCGGACGAAGTTGAGAGCCGCCTGATATCGGTGGAGTTTCTAGAAGGATAGTTATTATTCACCTAGGAACATCAAATGCGTCCGAATAGGACGCATTTTCTTTGTCGATCTAAACTCGACAACACGAATTATTACCTAGAATCTATCCATAAAAAAATGCCCCAAAATTTGGGGCATTCAGTTTAGATTCCCGCAAGGATAAAATTGCGATTGTTTGAAGCTATGATTTCTAGTAACGCGCTACCGTTATTAACAGACTCGACTCTGGGAAGATTAATCATATCATCCCTAACCGACACCTGGGCAATTTCTGCAATCGCCGCATTTACATCGTTGGCGGTCACGTCACTAGCAGTCGCATCATTAATATTTGCGCCATCAATGCTCACATCAGTAGTATTTGCATCCCCATCTGACCTTTTGCTAGCCACGCTTTGTAAGTAGCCCTCTATCACCATATATATCTCGTCTGGCAGAAGCTCGGTTTTACAGGCGAGGATAATAAACCTGGTTTTACACAGACCAGCAAGAGTATAAATATACCAGCCATCCACCTCTTTTGACGAGCATTTCCATGCACCATAAACCATATATTCCATGTTTGGAAATTCAGCTCGGCCTCTTGGTAGGTTAAAATACTCGGGATTATCACCTATGGTTAAGACGAAAGACATCTGTCCAGAATCATGCATGTACCTGCTATAGTACATCACGACATAATCTGATGCGATAGGATCCCTATCCTTGGACCTGCTATGGCTTGCCTTAACCAACGCTTGATGGACGGCAATCTTGCGCGTGAGTTCAGGCTTCTCCGAGTCTCCAAAAACTATCCTAGAGATTGCCTCTATCTCTTTGTCTGATAGGTCTTTGGTGTGATAGATAGAGATGTCATTTTTTCCATCCTCATCTTGTATTCTTGAGAAATATCCCTGGACATTTTTCAATATGCAATTTGGTAAAACAATCATTTTTTCATCCCCCTCCTCTTGGAAAATTAAGGTACAAAACTTAACAATTATAACACGAAAATTCAATAAAAACAAAAAACAGCACAATTCTTTTGGAAATGTGGTGCGAATGAAGAGACTCTAACTCTCGACCTCTTCCTTGGCAAGGAAGCGCTCTAAACAACTGAGCTACATTCGCAAACGCCAAAAGCGTTATGCTGTTACCTTATTATACATAATTTCCCTTTGGAAATCAAGGGTTTTGTGGTAAAATAACCTTACGGCGCTGTGGCGGAGTGGTTACGCAGAGGTCTGCAAAACCTTGTACACCGGTTCAATTCCGGTCGGCGCCTCCAGAATTATTGAATGCAAGTTTCATGGCCGAGTGGCGGAATTGGTATACGCGTTCGACTTAAAATCGAATGGAATCTTCCATACGGGTTCAAGTCCCGTCTCGGCTACCAATTAATAATAATATGGCAATTTCGCCATATTTTTTAATCCGAGTTTTGCTACAATATAATTATTATGATGATTAGCCCAGATGTATTTATAGAAGAACAAAAAGACAAAACCTACCAAGAACTTTTGGCCGAGAGAAACAAATAATCCGCTAGACGCTGAAATATTTAGGAGGCAAAAATGGGAAACGAATTAGGAAATGCAGAAAATATAGAAAAAATCGGGCAGAAGAAGATGAGTCCAGAAGCCCAAAAAGCCGCCGAAGAAAAAGCGGAAGCATGGAAAGAAGAAATGAAGGATGCTCCGGATTTTGCCGGCGAAGATAATGTGAGTGAAGAATCAATTTCGGAAACAGAGCCTGCTCAAGCTATGTCCGAGCAAGAAAAAGCTTCCGAGCTTGCATCTATTCGAGGAAATCTTGGCCTAGCCTATACAGGCAAAACAGAAGAAACGCCAAGTTCCGACGCCGAAAGTCCAGCCGAAGAAGGCGAGGCTATGGAAGGTGTCAGCATGAGCACTCCGCGCGTACAAAGGCTTTACGACTATGCTAATAAAAATCGCAGGCTCCGTGGCGAGCAACCACTAGAAAAGGATGGAGAATCGGAGAAATTTGACGGCGTCGACATCCCAAAGGCGTTTCTCGGCGAAGATTCG
Source organism: Candidatus Nanosyncoccus sp. (assembly GCA_045615025.1). Lineage (GTDB taxonomy): Bacteria > Patescibacteriota > Saccharimonadia > Saccharimonadales > Saccharimonadaceae > Nanosyncoccus. The sequence goes on from JAZLDZ010000066.1 coordinate 6,497, forward strand.
ATGGGGAAAAAACCGGGCTTTATGGAACGAATCAGACGCCGACAAGAAGTTAAAAAATTCGCCCCATCTAACGACGTAGAGGAAACATTTAATCGGTTAGACAAGTTCTCGTTAAACGAGCAGGAAAAAATCTATTCATCAGAGCATGTATTCGAACTTGCAGATTTAGCTGTAGCTTCTGCACGAGATGATGGCTATCACCAGCCATCAGAAAACGCACTACCTCATCTCTATAAAATCGTTGCCGGCATAAACAATCGTCTAAATGACCCTTCCACGCCAAGCGCCGACAAAGCAAGGCTAAAAGAGCTTATAGGCGAGAGCCAGAATCCGGAGGTCATGATTGAACGTCTGCTGGAAGGAAGGACTAGAAGCGCCGAGGTGACAGAAATTTCAATCAAGAGAGACAAGGATTCGGAAATGGTCAGGGATGATATCTCCGAATTTGCTTTTGGCGACAGACTCGGAGATGTCGGAAAAGACCTAGTTTCTCTAGGCGTGATACAGCTTGATACGGAAACTAGGAAGCAAAATATTCCTTTTGGCTCTGATTCATACCTATATCCACGTGAATATGGTGGTGATTTGGTCAAAATTAACGAAGAGGCACTAAAAGGTCTAAATTGTACTAAGGAAGAAGCAGACTTAATCCGTAACGCTATCGACCTAATGAACGTCGAATCTTCCAAACTAGGTCAAGAATTCAATAACTTTAAGGATGTTTTAGCAGGGATTTCAAATGCCCCCATCCTTTCTGAGTCTATCCAAAGATTAAAACAAGATGCCTTTGTTGAGGCTGGCAAAAACTTCAAAGCAGCCATGCAGGAAGATTTGGAAAAAGCCAAAAATATCGGCGCAGTAAAATATGATGGTAAAGATATTAACGTATTAAGTTTTGGTGATAATCCATACAAGATGCTGGTTCATAGACTTGGTGCCTATTCAGAGAAAGACGAATCTAATCCGGCCCAATGGAACGAGCGCGAGCCAGATATGTTTGATGAAAACGGTAATCCGACAGGTTATATTGCAACTTCGACTTTGACCGACAAAAACTTCCATCTCGCAATCGACAAATCAGAAATTTCAAATCCGGACGAAGTTTTTTACGGCTTTGCTGATTTTAAAGACGACTCTATCAAGGCAATGTCCGAATATGATTTATATACCGAGGACGATGGGGCCAGTAAAGATAATCTTGCCACTATGCGCCAAGGCGTAATCTACAGAGACTTTGATGAGTTTGTCAAAGAAACTGAGAACTGGCATCAGAATTTTGAGCATTTAAATCATAATGAAGTCGATCTCGCTCGCTATAATGGAGACAAAAATATTCACGGCGGAAGGATTCAGCCAAATTATATTATTTCCTTCCAAAAAGATTTATCAGACATTAGTGACGCAGTCAAAAAACATGCAGCCTATTTCAACGTGCCAATCATCATGGTTGACCCAGAAAAATACAACGGTTAGTCCGACTTTTTGTCTTTTGGCGCGTTTACCAGTTTCACCACCGAAACTTCTGCCGCCTTGGTGAAGTTTAGCCTCTGCGCAATTTTTGGAGCGCAGAATTGTGCACCCGTCATACCAGGATTAGTTAGTACCAGCGTCGAATCCCCGACTGGCTTTATCCCACGCGCTAGCGGCGGGAACGGCTTAGAGCTAGGGGAAATTAGTCCAAAATTGAGCCCGAATTTTTCTAGTATCTCATCCATTCCGCGCGGCACAATTCCGCCGTGTGTATGTCCAAAAGAAGCGATATCGAACCGTGATAGTTTTTCGATTACATCCTTGCTAAGTAGTGGAGCGTGACTGATAAACCAGTTTATTTTCGACGAATCAATCTTGAGGTCTAACTTGTTCAATGCCTCCAAGAAACTTTCGGGGCTATTTTCATGATATTTTTGGCCTTTTTCGTCTAGCCCAATTATTACTTTCTCATCCTGGAACATACCATAAAAAACCACACCCGGAATCGGTTCATAGCTCTCGTTTAACAATAGTTTAACTTTGCATTTTTCACATACTTTGCGCCAAATTTTTAGGGAAGATTCACGCACTACTTTCGCTGGTTTACTCGGAGTAATAAAATCGTGCCCCCCGAGTACTAGCATAGTCGGAGCAGCCTCGCTACAAATCGAGAGTTCTGTCGTTAATTTTTCTAGCGACGTTTCGCGCCTTAATTCGGCTGGACTATCAACCATGTCGCCCTGGAGTACTATCACATCGGGCTTAGATACTTCGATTGCCTCGCGCAGGAAACTCGCCTGTCTTTCCGAAACTATCGGACTAACGTGCCAATCTCCTGTCACCATCACAGTTAGATTTGGCGTTTCTTTCTCGGTCACAACAGTATAATTACGTACCTTTAATACGGTCGGCTCGTTTAGTTTCATTTGTTCAATTATAGCATTTTTGATATAATATATATGTATAAAATAAGGAGAAAAAATGGTCGCAGGAATCATTATTGGTTGTATAGCCCTAGTGATAGCAATAATTATCATTTTCATTTGGGCATCATACAACGGTTTAGTAAAACTAGATGAGCGTGTCAACGAAGCATGGTCTGATATCACCGTTCAATTAAAGAGGCGCGCGGATTTAATCCCAAACTTGGTAGAAACCGTCAAAGGTTACACTAAGCACGAGTCCGAAGCAATCAAGCAGGTCTCCGAAGCTCGCGCTAAAATGATGGGCGCACGCTCTGTTGCAGATACCGCAGAAGCTGACAAATCTATGCTTGGCGCACTTTCTCGTATTATGGCTGTTTCCGAATCATATCCAGAACTAAAAGCCGACAAAAACTTCCAGAAATTACAGGAAGAATTGTCTGATACCGAGGATAAAATCCAAGCTTCTCGTCGCTTTTATAATGCTGGTGTAAAGGAGCTCAATACCAAGATTAAAGTTTTCCCAATCAACTTGTTCAATGGCTTTGGCTTTAAAAAGCGTGAATATTACGAAGTCGAAGAAGCCGAAAGAGCCAAGATTAATAACGCTCCAGAAGTTAAATTCTAATCATGTATAAGCAAATTGCCGCCAACAAGAGAAACACTGTTCTAATTATGATATTTTTCATACTCTTAATCAGTGCTATTGGCGGCATTTTTGCTTTCATTTTTAAAGATTGGTGGATAGAAATCGGAATATTTGCCGTAGCTATTATCTATGCTGTTTTTCAATACTTTTTTGCAAGTAGCATAGCAGTGGCTATGACTGGCGCCAAACAAATAGAAAAAAAGGATAATCCTAAACTCTATAACGCCGTAGAAAACTTATCGCAGACCGCAGGTTTGCCAATGCCGAAAGTCTACATTATTGACGATGCTGCTCCAAACGCTTTTGCGACTGGGCGCGATCCCAATCATGCTATCGTAGCAGCCACCACTGGTCTCCTCGACATTATGGACAAAAACGAACTCGAAGCCGTAATCGGTCACGAAATTTCCCACATTAAGAATTACGATATTCGTGTTTCGATGATTACGTTTGGGCTGGTTTGTGTTGTTGGTTTTATTTCTGATCTGGGACTTCGTATGCTGTATCTTTCCGATGACGACGATAGAAGTCCTGTCGGCGTGGTAGTGATGGTCTTAGTTAGCATCTTCGCTCCGCTGGCGGCGTCGCTAGCACAGCTAGCGGTCTCGCGCGAGCGCGAGTATCTGGCAGACGCATCGTCCGTCAACCTTACGCGCTACCCAGAGGGTATGATTTCGGCCCTGAAAAAGCTCGACGAGCATGGACGTCCGATGCGTCGCCAGAACGCCGCCACGGAAGCGTTCTACATCAACAACCCACTTAGGAAGAATTCTTTCTCCAATCTATTTAGCACCCACCCACCAATCGAAAAGCGTATCGAGAGACTAGAAAATGGCAAGAACAACTTTTAAGGAATCTTTCCGCGCCGCTAGAACTGCCACGAAGTCTAAGATTCTGGCAAAAAAAGCCGCCAAGCGCCCATTTCATCGCTCTTTCCGCCGTTCTTATCGCGAAGATTACGAACGCCCGTTCGAGGCTCCCGGACTCCTCGCTCATACCGTCGAGTCATTCAAGATTCTATTTAAAAACTGGCGTCTTTTTTTGCCATTCATCCTCATTCTCGCCATCTTAAACATCGTCCTAGTTGGTCTGATGAGCGAGGAAACCTATGTCACTTTCCAAAACTCTCTCGACGAAACGGCGAAAAATCTCAAGGCCGGCGAGCTCGGCACATTTGCTCGTTCTGGCTTGCTGCTCATCTCGACTATTACTACTGGTGGTCTTTCCCAAGGCATGACCGAATCCCAACAATTTGCTGCTGTGATTCTGTTTATCGTTACCTGGCTAGTGACAATCTATCTTGTTCGCCAGCGACTTGCCGGACACAAAGTTAAGCTCCGCGATGGCCTCTACAACGCTCTTGCCCCATTCATCTCTACTCTACTTGTCGGTCTGGTGATTTTCCTTGAAGCTATCCCGCTTATGATTGTGGTTATCACCTATTCCGCCGCCGTATCTACTAATTTTCTCGCCACGCCATTCTATGCTTTGATTTATTTTATTTTTGCAGCACTTCTTACTCTGCTTTCAGTCTATCTCATCTCCAGCTCGCTTATTGCGCTTATTGCTGTTTCCGCGCCGGGACTTTATCCTATGGTCGCCGTCAGCTCCGCGCGCGAACTTCTTGCTGGGCGACGTATCAAATTTATTATTCGCGTAGTTTATCTTTTCTTCGTATTGACCGTGATCTGGGTTATTGTTATGCTCCCACTCATCGCGCTCGATCTAGTATTAAAGAGATCATTTAGTTGGCTAGAAGGTCTGCCGGTCGTCTCATTCGAGCTCCTACTTATGACCTGCTTCTCCATGGTTTATGCTACAATTTATTTGTATTTATTCTATCGTAGGCTACTGGATTACGACGACTAAAATTTACATTGGAGGTTACTAGAATATGACGACTAAACTATCCCACGACGAAGCAGAAAAACGCATTATAAAACTTCGCGAAATTATTAACGATTACCGCTATCATTATCACGTTCTAGATGAGTCAATTATGTCCGAATCGGCTGCCGACTCATTAAAACATGAACTAAGCCAGCTCGAAGAAGCCTATCCAGATTTAATTACTCCAGATTCTCCAACCCAACGCGTTGCTGGCCGCCCGCTTGATAAGTTTACTAAGGTTAAGCACGCAAAACGCATGATTTCTCTTGCTGATGTTTTTTCCGAGGACGAAGTCCGCGAATGGTACGAGCGCAACCAGAAACTCGTGCCAGGTGCCAAGTTTGATTTTTTCACCGACATCAAGATGGACGGCCTCGCCTGCTCCCTCCATTACGAAAATGGCGTTTTAGTCAAAGCCGTCACTCGTGGCGACGGTCTCGTCGGCGAAGACGTCACTATGAACGTCCGCACCATCGAAAATGTGCCATTGCGGTTAGAGTCTCGCAGAGCCAAACAGTGCTTCTCGGGGATCTCCGCGACAACGGGAGCGGGCGATAGGGAGTCCACCCGTAACGACGGGCTGGACGACCGGTGCCCCGAAAGCACTGTTGGCGACAGCGAATCAAGTGGTATACCTGAGCACATAGAAGTTCGCGGCGAAATCATCATTTTCAAGAAAGACTTCGATGACCTTAACGAAAAGCAAAAACGCATGGGTGAAAAACCTTTTGCCAACCCTAGAAATCTCGCCGCCGGCAGTATTCGCCAGCTCGACCCAAAAATCGCTGCTTCTCGTCCGCTCAAATTTATGGCCTATGACCTAGTCGAGCCAAACCTAGAAACTCACAAAAAAGCCTACGAAAAACTCCGTGAATTCGGCTTCCAAACATCTATGCAAGATAACGTATTTGACGAACTGTCAAAAGTATTTCAAGAGATAAAACATCTCGGCGAGACCAGACAGAATCTTCCTTTTAATACTGATGGCATGGTTATAAAAATTAACGACCGCGCTATTTATGACAAGCTCGGCATCGTAGGGAAAACCCCGCGTGCCGCCGTTGCCTTTAAATACCCTGCCGAGGAATCAACTACTAAGGTTCGCGATATTGTCATTTCTATTGGTCGCACTGGCGCTGCTACGCCGGTTGCTATTTTCGATCCGGTCGCAGTAGCCGGCACCACCGTCAAACACGCCTCGCTTCATAATGCTGACGAAATTGCTCGTCTTGACGTCCGCATTGGCGACACGGTAATTATTTACAAAGCCGGCGACATTATTCCGCAGGTTAAGGAAGTTCTTCTCGCTCTTCGCCCAGAGGGAACCAAGCCATTTAACTACGAAGAAGCACTCCATGCTCAATATCCCGAGCTTGAGTTCGAACGTCCAGCCGGTGAAGTTGTTTACCGTGTCAAGGGTGAGACTTCTGATTTGATTTTAAAACGCTCACTCGAATATTACGCTAGTAAACCTGCCCTAAATATCGAAGGCCTAGGCGAGAAAAACGTTGTCGCTCTGGTCGATAGTAAGCTCGTCCAAAACATTCCCGACCTCTATCGTCTCACTGTTTCAAAAGTCGCTAGCCTCGAACGCTTTGCCGACCTTTCCGCCAAGAACCTTATCTCTGCCATCGAAAAGTCCAAAACTGCACCTTTGCCTAAGTTTATTACTGCGCTTGGTATTCGTCATGTCGGTGGGCAGACGGCCATCGCCCTTGCCAACAAATTCCACTCTCTAGATAATCTTGCCGCTGCAGAAGAGGAAGATTTGTTGAGTATTCCCGATATTGGCAAAATCGTTGCCGAATCTATCCTCGCCTACTTTGCCGACGAAGACAACCTTAAAATGTTATCCGACCTCAAAGACCTCGGCGTAGCCCCGGTTTATAACGACACTTCTAAACTCCCACTTACCGGCAAAAGCTACATTATTTCTGGCACGCTAGAAGGCTATGGTCGCGAAGAAGCCGAAGATTTATTGCGAAATCTTGGCGCCACCGTTACTAGTTCAGTTACTAAAAACACCACGGCGCTCATCCTAGGCGAAAAGCCAGGGAAGAGCAAGCTCGACAAAGCCGAAAAGCTCGGCGTCCCAACCCTAGACGAAAAGGGATTCTTAGCCCTTCTCGCCGAACCGGAAAAGTCCTAACGTCGAATTCCCCTCGGCAATACGAGTCAGTTCGTTATATTTTGCCACTCTATCCGTTCTGCTTAGTGAACCGGTCTTAATTTGTCCCGTACCAAGCCCTACGGCTAGATGTGCAATTGTCGTGTCTTCGGTTTCACCAGAGCGATGCGACATAATCGTCCTATATTTTGCCTTTTTCGCCATTAGAACCGCATCTATCGTTTCGCTTAGTGTTCCGATTTGATTTGGCTTAATCAAAATCGCGTTACCAACTTTCTCAGAAATACCTTTTTCCAGTAGCTTTGTATTTGTTACAAATAAATCGTCTCCGACTAGCTGACACTTCTTGCCTAGTCGTTTGGTCATTTCTTTCCATCCATCCCAGTCGTCCTCAGAAAGGCCATCTTCGATTGAGATTAGAGGATAGTTGTCTAGAATCCAGGTGTACCAGTTAATCAAATCATCTGCGCTCTTCCAGTCGCCATTAGTTTTTAATACGTAATGGTCAGTATCGTAGAATTCTGATGCCGCAATATCCATCGCAATCGCAATATCTGGTCCAAGCCTAAGCCCAGTTTTTTCGATGGCAAGTTTAATACATTCCAGTGGTTCGTTATCACCTTCTCTCACTCTCGGTGCGTAGCCGCCCTCATCACCTACCGTGGTGACGTATCCGCGTTCTTTCAAAACGTCTTTTAACGTATGGAATACTGCCGCTCCCATTTGCATAACTTCGGTCATGGTCGCAGCGCCAACCGGCATTATCATATATTCCTGGAAATCCGTACTCCAATCTGCGTGCGCGCCACCGTTCATTACATTCATCATCGGTACTGGCAAGCACATATCTTTCGTTGTCCCAGCGAGCTCAGCGACATGTTCGTATAATTCTATACCTTTTGAACTCGCCACTGCTTTTGCATTCGCTAGCGAGACCGCAAGAATTGCATTCGCGCCCAGGCTCGATTTATTCTCGGTTCCGTCCAAGTCACACATTAGCTGGTCGACTGTTTTTTGGTCTGTCGTGTTCCCGACTAGTATGTCACGTATTCTGCCGTTCACATTCCAAACCGCCCTTAATACGCCCTTGCCACCGAAGAATGTAGCGTCTCCATCTCTTAACTCTAATGCCTCTCTAGAACCGGTTGATGCACCCGACGGCACCGCCGCTCTTCCCATTGATCCATCTGATAGATAGACATCCGCCTCTACTGTTGGATTGCCACGGCTATCTAGTATTTGTCTTGCTTTGATATCTGAAATTGTAAGTTTCTTCATACTGAAATTATAGCATAAGCATTACCAACTAACCAGATAAAATGGTATAATTAAACCGTGACAGACACACTAAAAGCAAAGTTAAAAACTCTCCCCTCTTCACCAGGGGTTTATTTTCATAAGAACAAAGATGGCGAGGTCATTTATGTCGGCAAAGCCGCTGTGCTTAAAAATCGCGTGCGTCAATACTTCCAGAATACCGAAAAGGATCCCAAAACTACCGCTCTAGTTAAAGAAATCTACGACACCGACTGGATTATTGTCGACACCGAGATGGATGCACTTTTTCTAGAATCAGAAATGATTAAGCGCTACAAGCCAAAATGGAATATTCTCCTTCGTGACGACAAAACTGTATCTTATGTCCGTATCGATATGAAATCTCCCGTGCCATATGTTTCGATGACGCGCCAGCCCCAAGACGACAAGGCGACCTACATCGGACCATTCTATGCTAAAACTACCGTTGCTACTGCACTTAGAATTCTGCGCAAAGTTTTTCCATATTACGACAAGCCATACGATGGCAAAAAATCTTTAAACACCGACCTCGCTCTCACTCCTGGCATAGAAGTTGGCAAATCCACTCCTAGCGAATATAAGAAAAACCTCAAAAAACTCATTCGCTATCTCGAAGGTGACCGCGAGAAACTAGTAAAAGAAATCGAAAAAGACATGAAAACCGAAGCAAAGCTAGAACACTACGAGCGCGCCGCCGAACTTAGGAATCAATATTTTGGCTTAAAAGGCCTCAAGAAAAAAATCGTCTTTTCCGACAAAGAATTTCTAGATATTTCTTCCGACCAGGCACTAAAAGAGCTCCAAAAGTTACTAAATCTAGACAATCCACCTCGCCGTATTGAGGGTTATGATATTTCTCACGAACAGGGAACTAGCGTTGTTGCTAGCATGGTAGTTTTCGTCAATGGTGTTTCTGATCGTTCCGAATATCGTAAATTCAAGATGCGCCACCAGAAAAATGACGATACTGCAAATATGCGGGAAACTATCACGCGCCGCCTTAAACACCAGGAATGGGAATATCCTAATCTCATCATTCTCGATGGCGCCGAAGGTCAAGTTAACGCCGTCAAAGATTTACTAACCTCCGCCAACATTCCAGTTATCGGCCGCGACAAATCCGGTGACCATACCAGAAATGCCGCCGTCCGTATTGTCATTCCAGAAAAAGATTCCGAGAACTTTCGCGAGGTGACGCTTCCGTCCGACTCTCACGTCGCAAAGCTAATCGCGCGCATCGACGACGAGTCTCATCGTTTTGCTATTACTTATCACCGCCTGCTCAAGAAAAAGACGCTCTTTAGATAGCCATAACTCTTGTCAAAAACTATCATCCGCCTTATAATAGATTTAATATGCAAATTGGAAGTTTTCTACAGACAGTTATCCTTATCTCGGCCATTCTGACTATTCTTTTGATTTTAGTCCAGCAGCGCGGCGCTTCGCTTGGCGCAGGCTTTGGCGCATCCGGCGAACTTTATACTGCTCGTCGCGGTTTAGACAAGTCGCTCTTTAATGCTACTGTCATTTTTGCAGTTATCTTTGTTTGTTCAATCATTGGATTATTAATTATTCCAGCATAAAATCATGGAAAAAGGCATCAAAAAACGTGGGCGTAAAATTGTAAAGCGTGTTTCGCGTTTCTCTAAACGTGCCGGTGAAGAAGGCAAGGAGCATATCCGCGAGAATTTTATTGATCGCATTTCCCACGTCAAAAATGTCCGTTTGCTGATTCTTGAATGGTCGCTTCTAGTACTTGCAATTATCATGCTTTCTATCACCCAAGCGTTCCTATATGCTGAATCTTACGCTGTCACTACCTTTACTTCTGGTGGAACTTATTCCGAGGCTACGCTTGGCCGGATTAATTCCTTGAACCCGCTTTTTGCCACCACTAATAGCGAAAAAGCACTCAGTCGCCTAATGTTCTTGACGCTTTCCTCGGTTGACTATTCTGGACACATCGGACTCGGTCTAGCCGACTCAATTAAGACTGACGATACTGGTACGGTCTGGACGGTCAAATTGCGCAGTGGCCTAACTTGGTCTGATGGCGAACCAATTACTAATGCGGATGTTATTTATACGGTCAACATGATTCAATCTCCAGCTGTGATTTCTCAGTATTCTTCCAACATGGCTGGCGTCACGGTTACCGAATCCGGGGACGACCTAGTCTTTAAGCTCTCCACTCCGTATGCCAACTTCTCTTCCGCGCTCGAATTTCCAATCTTGCCAGCGCATATTTTGAGTGATGTTGCACCTAATTTGCTTCTAGAAGATAATTTCTCTTCCGCACCAGTTACTTCTGGTGCTTTCTCCTTTAAGGCTTCCCAGTCCATTGGTTCTCTAGGCGAGAAAATTGTCTATCTTTCTCCAAACGAAAAATATTACGAAGGCACACCGCTGCTTGATAGCTTCGCCATTCATGCCTACACTTCGGTCGAAGATATTATTTCTGCGCTCAACTCTGGCTCAGTTACAGCCACCGCAGAGCTTCTCCCGACTGATGCCGACAAAATCACCTCACCTAGCATTTACGAGAAGGAGACCGCTCTTAACTCTGGCGTCTTCATCTTCTTTAATACGGCTGGCTCCATCTTTTCTTCAAAGGACCTGAGAAAAGCAGTCCAACAGGGAATCGACATTCGTTCTTTGCGCGCTCCAGTTGGTGACGAGGCCGACCTAGACTATCCACTACTTCCTACCCAAATTGAATTAGCAGAATATCCAGCACTTCCAGAGTACGACCCGGATGCCGCAAAAGAAAATATCAAGAAGGCTAATCTAGATAGTAATAATCCTGTCCGTCTTGCTACGATTAGTACGGGCTATTTCCCGGCACTTGCGGAGAATCTCAAATTCCAGCTAGAAAACCTTGGTTTTACAGTTGTAACCGACATCTTGAACCCAGACCAGGATTTCCTAGTTAATATTATCCGCCCACGTAATTACGACATCTTACTTTACGAAATCGAGCTCGGCTCCGATCCAGATTTGTTTGCTTATTATCACTCCTCCCAGGTGAGAGAAAACGGGCTTAACCTATCTAATTATAATAGCGCCTTCGCTTCGGACGCATTGCTTGCGGCGCGCCGTACTATCGACCTTAATCTTAGAAATACCAAATATCTCACCTTCCTTAAACTCTGGGTCGAAGACGTTCCAGCCATTGGTCTTTACCAGGTCAACCTCTCCTATTACGTTAACAAAAACGTCCGTAGCTTCTCCCCAGAAAACCGTCTCGTCACCGCAACCGACCGCTTCGAAGATGTCTATGTGTGGGCTACCGAAAAAACTTCCAAAAACCGCACGCCTTGATGTTTTGCGATTTGTGTGATATTATATATACGTACTTTGCGCCTGTGGTGAAATTGGTATACACGCTACCTTGAGGTGGTAGTGCCTTCGGGTGTGCTAGTTCGAGTCTAGTCAGGCGCACCAGAATAAAAGAATCCCCGAAGGGGATTATTTTATTTTTTGATTTATGTATAATGGGTTTATGCAGAAGAGTTATATCGCGATCGACCTCAAATCTTTTTACGCGTCGGTAGAATGTGTCGAACGTAACCTAGATCCGCTTACCACTAATCTCGTCGTGGCTGATCCAGAGCGAACAGACAAAACGATCTGTCTAGCGGTGTCACCTGCTCTTAAAGCTTACGGGATTTCGGGAAGAGCGCGACTTTATGAAATAGTACAGAAGGTACGAGAGATTAATTACGAGCGAGAACGAAGATACGGCAAGAAGCTAATCGGCAAATCAACAGACTCAGTAGAACTTAAAAATGACCCAGCACTGGCACTCGATTACATCGTGGCGGTACCACGAATGGCATTTTATATTAGCTACAGTACGCGAATATACAACATTTACCTAAAATATATCGCAGAAGAAGACATGCATGTTTACTCAATTGATGAAGTTTTCATCGATGCTACGCCGTATCTTAAAAATTACGGATTAACTGCGCGAGAATTAGCGACGAAGATTATAAAAAACGTCCTAGAAGAAACCGGGATTACAGCCACGGCAGGAATAGGAACAAATATGTATCTTGCCAAAGTAGCGATGGACATAGTAGCAAAGCATGCAGCGCCAGACAAAGACGGCGTAAGGATGGCAGAGCTAGACGAAATGAGCTATCGGAAGAAGTTATGGTCGCATCGGCCTTTGACAGATTTTTGGCGAGTGGGACGGGGCTATGCCAAACGCTTAGAGTCAGCCGGAATCTATACGATGGGCGACATAGCGCTCTGCTCGGAAAAAGACGAGGATTATCTCTATAAAATGTTTGGGGTGAATGCAGAGTTACTGATAGATCATGCCTGGGGTTGGGAACCGTGCGAGATTGCTGATATTCGGAACTATCGACCAAAGAGCAATTCTTTTTCATCGGGACAAGTTTTAAAGGAGCCTTATCCGTACGACAAGGCATTAGTAGTGGCGATGGAAATGGCGGATGATGTAGGTTTGCATTTATTAAGACATAGACTAGTTACGAATCAAATAGTATTAACTATAGGATATGACGTTATAAATCTAAAAAGGGGATACAGCGGCGAGACCAAGGTAGATTTTTATGGGCGACTAACGCCGAAACATGCACACGGTACGTATAACCTAGGTGAATACAGTTGTTCATCGCGGGAGATTCGAGCGGCAGTAAAAGATTTATTCGAAAGAATAGTGAATCCAGATCTTCTGATTCGACGCATAACAATTGATGTCGGTCATGTAAAAACCGAAAAAGCTGCAGCCAAAGAGCCGAGACAACTTGGGCTATTTGATGAACCTAAAGATAACGCGAAAGAAAAACGAACCAACGAAGCTATACTTGCAATCAAGGAGCGCTATGGCAAGAATGCAATTCTCACTGGCATAAATTTTGAAGATGGGGCGACGGGACGAGAGAGAAACGCACAGATTGGGGGACACCGAAAATGAAATACAACGAAATCATTAATCACCCACATTACGAGCCAAAAAGACACCCCAGAATGTCTCGCGAAATGAGAGCCGGGCAGTTCGCACCATATGCAGCCCTAGCCGGACACGCGGAAGCGGTGCACCGGACAGCAAAGTTTGCAAAGTTGCGTTCTAAAAGGATAATTGAACCCAATTTGGACGACGAACGATTCGACTTATTAGAGGATGCAGACGAAGAATATATGTCCAAATAACCCCAAAGATCTCACAAAATCCCGCTTGACATAACCGTTTTGGGAAGGTAAGATAGAATCAGAAAAGTCATATATTTTTATAATTGAAAGGATATAAAAATGTCCAAAATAAAAGGCATCATCGCTGGACTCGGAGTGGTCACCGGATTCAGTATTGCTATGGTACCAATGGCGACATTCGCCGATGATCCGGTTATCCCTGCCGGACAAAGCACTATTAACGCAAACATCGACGACGGAATTAGCATGAAGCTAATCTCTTCCGGCTCCACCGGCAACAAGACTAAGATTTGTGATTCCGGCAATGACCCAAACTGCTCTGGCGTAGACCAGGTTGCTAGTACTACGATTCTTCCTAGCCAAGCTGATCTCACCAGCATGTACACAGATACCTATATCAGCACTAACAGTCTCTCTGGTTTCACTTTGACGCTTACTGATTCTGATAATAATACTAATCTTGCGATGAACGATAGCGATGCTACCATTGCTGCCATTTCTACGCAGCCAGTCGGTGGCTCTAATCCAGGCTGGGCTATCAAGCTCGGCGACGAGAGTTCTACTTGGTACGCCATCCCTGCATTAGAAGGTCCAGCTAGCGCCATTACGGTAAACAGCGCCTCTAACCCAGGTAGCGTCACCATCAACTCACACGTCAAGGTGATCTACGGCGTCGCTGCATCTAGTACGCAGGCAAGCGGTATTTATCACGATACCGTTATCTACACCGCTACCGCTCTATAATCGCTGATAGCGTATATATAATATATATGACTTAAACCGCCCCTCACAAGGGGTGGTTTTCTTGTGGAAAACATCATAAAAAAGTCCAAAAAAAGTCTTGACTTTAGCATAACCGCCATAGTAAAATAGAAATCACAAAGGTCATATAATAAACAATCAAAAATATAGAAAGGAAAATAAATATGTCCAAAACTACTAAAATTATTGCTGCATTAGGTGTTGTAGCAGGTCTCGGCGTAGCCGCTTTACCAGCATTCACGTATGCAACTTCTACGGTCGCAGGCCAAGTACAAATCTCCGCTGATGTCAGCGAAGCAATTGCTATGACCATTCTTGGAAACGCTGATCCATCGTCTGGCGAACCTGCTGTTCAGACCCCAGGCGTTGACGTTTACACCCCGACTGGTGCTACTACTATTGATGGCCACCCAGTAGGAACTCTCTACAATCCGGCCGCTCTTCAGACTTCTTCCTCGACTGTCAGCCTTCTTCCAAATGCTGCCGACACCACGACCGCTACTTCAGAAATTACGGTTTACACTAACGCTGCTGGTGGTTTCAACTTGGGCGTCAA
>JAZLDZ010000067.1:0-7664 GCA_045615025.1 Candidatus Nanosyncoccus sp.
TGTAATTATAACACTTGAAACTATCCAATGCAAGGTTAAGATTAATTTTTATTTTTGTCTTTTGAGATGGACCACATCGCTACGGAACCAAAGAAATTGCCGATAATGCAAAGAACTAGTGACCAGTCAAAGGTGAGTGCAACGCCCATAGTAATGACGTTGGCGATGCAGTGCTGAAAACCACAGAAAATAAATAATGGTACGCCAAAGATGATACCAAGTGGTGTGCCTTTTTTGTACATAAGAACAGCAATATACATAATGACGCCACAAAAGATAGATTTAATTAACATAGGTAAGTCAAAGGTCCAGCTAGAAACCTTGCTGATGGCGGCGGATTTTACGCCATCATCAATTAAACTAAAACATGCTCCGACTAGATAGCCGACTATTAGATTGACGATGAGAATGATAAGTAGGTGGGTTAATTTAATTCTGTCTTGGATGACAAAACCGCATTTGCCGGTAAAGAGATTCTGTCCCATGTAGCAAACGCCGAGCAAACCAAAGGCGAAAATGATTGGCCCAATAGGGTTGCCAAGTTTTAGTAACGCAAAGTCGCCGAGCGCTATTAAGATTGCCGCACCCGCACTTTTTCTAATCAATTCTAACATTTAAATTCTCTTCTTGGATCTTATTGGCCTTTTTGACGTTGTTGGCCTTTGAGCCACTAGACGGCGCATAGATTGTCTTTTCTTGCGTGCTGTTTTTGCTAACTCAGCTTCGATACGAGCGTTGGTTGCAGCAATGCCTTCTTCGTCTTCTGCTGCTTTGTGTACGGCGAGGATTTGTTTCAGTACGTTTATGCTAGGATCTAAGTCGTAAGCTTGTTCCAATGCGTCTAGTGCGTTTTTACGATTGCCCATGCGTTCTTCTGCTTTGGCAAGAGCGATATATCGAGCTGGCACGTCTCCTTCTAATTCAATGGCTTGTTTGAATGCCATGGCTGCTTTTTCGTATTCGCCAGTTTCTAAGTAAATTAGACCGGCGTTGTGTAGAGAGGAAGCGTTTTCGTCGAGAGATTGCGCAATTTCGAAGCATTCGATTGCTTCGTCGTATTTTTGTCCTTTAGCATAGAGAATGCCAAGACGGTTATATGCAGCAGCGTTCTTTTCGTCGACTTTTAAGATAGCAAGAAGGGCTTTTTCGGCGCGAAGAGTTTTTCTTTCGCGCATGGAGGTTTGGGCAATTTGCCAAAGCTTTTTTACTTGCATAGCGGTTTTGTCGCTAACTTGTTTTTCTTTCTTTTTCTTCTTTACAACAGGAAAAAAGATGGCAAGATATAGAGCCAACAACAAAATTGCAACAATCCCTAACATATAATTATTTTAGCATAAATCAGCTACGAGATGAAGCTTAATATGTCCATTTTGCTTAAGATTATCGTAAGTAGCAATAAGTTTTGGCAATTTTTTTAGAAAAGTAGTATTTCCAGTCGCGAAAAATGATTTATAAGAAATTTCTATTGCGACTTCGCAAATACTTAGTGCGAAGCTACGAGGATTTTTCTTTCCTTCTTTATCACTTGTTATTTCTGATACTAGAGATGGAAGGTCACGATTTCTTGCAGTAATTATTCGTTTGGCGTATTTTTTGATGGTTTCTGAAGTCTGAACAGCTTGGTCTAGAGGGTTTACTATTCGTTGGATGTATAAATCTCCGCGGGAGAGAATGGTTGGAAGAAGTGAAGATGGGGAGTTAGTGAAGAGTGCGAAATGGTAATTTCTAGCAGGCTCTTCTAGTAGTTTTAAGAAAGCATTTTCGGCTTTTTCGTTCATGGTTTCTGCTTTAAAAACATATATGAAAAATGGTTTTTCTCTTCTTACTTGGCATTTTCCAATGACGTCGCGAATTTTTTCGATATTTATCTGATCTTTTTCGGGGGTTACGATGTAGTGGTTTTCGTCATTTGTTTTGCAAATAGAATCTGGGATTTCTGGCATTACAAAAATAGAAAAGCCGGATTTTTCGGCTAGTTGTTCCACTTTTTCTATCTCATCAAAAAACATTAGAGTAGCTCGTTAAATTCTTTTGGTAAATCTGCGGAGAAAGTTTTTCTGACGTTTTCGGTTTCTCCTGGGACGGTTATTTCTAGGCTGTTTGCATGAAGCATTAAGCGATTTGCTTTAGAATTTTTATTGTAGACTTTGTCGCCGACAATTGGACAACCAATATAGTTTAAGTGGACGCGGAGTTGATGTGTACGTCCAGAAACTGGTTTTAATTCGATTAGAGAATGTTTGTCGTTGCATTTTATGACGCGATAATAAGTTTCGGCCGGTTTTCCTTTAGGGTCGACCATGAACGTAGTTGGATGTTTGAGATTTCTAGCAATTGGTAGATTAATCATGGCTTCGTCTAGTTTTGGTTTGCCATCGACGATGGCGTAATAAGTTTTATGGGCCTTTCTATCTTGGAATTGTTTGCGAAGCATTGTCCTGGTGGCTTCATTTTTTGCTAGTATAACAACACCGGAAGTATCGCGATCGAGACGGTGTACAAGTAAACCATAATCTTCTAGGGTTGGTTCAGTAGTGAACTCGCCTTTTGCCATAGAAAGTAAGCCGGTGGGCTTATTGATTACGATAATGTTATCGTCTTCATAGATTAAAAATTGCTTTATGTCTTCCGGAAGCTGTTTTTCTGGAACAGATAAAGAAATCTTTGGAGTAGCATCTTTAATAATTTCGTAATTTGGTTTTTTGATGATTTTGTCGTCAACTGTTACATAGCCAGATTTAATAAAATTTTGTAAGGTTGAGCGATTGTATTCTGGATATTTTTCAGTAAGAAGAATGTCTAAACGAATGCGCTCTTTGGGCGTTTCTTTTTCAGGCAAAACCATGTCCCCGTTTTTTACGCGGGACATGGTAGGTTTACTAAATTTTTTGCCTGTAATGATCATTAATTAATCTTTTTTCTTGCTAAAGATCATTTCGCTATCGTTGCTTTTCATAGTGATCTTTTCGTCTTTGTAAGTATAATTAGTGTCTTTTTTGACTTCGGCATCTTCGTCATCTTCGTCAACTTTAAAATGGAATTGTTTGTCGTCGTAAGTAAAATCAATTTCTTCGCCGTAGATGTTCATTTTGCCGTTCTTGTCATCGGTAATTTCAACTTCGGCGGAAATACCAAATGCCTTCATAAGTGATAGAGATGAACTCTGGTCTTCGCCATCGGTAGTTAGACCGGTGAGCTCGTATTTACCAATCATGTTCACTTTGTTGAATGGTTTAATAACGGCAAAGACAATAATTGCAGCAACGATTGCTACAACTGCGGCAGCAATACAACCAATAATCAAACCCTTGTTGCATTTCTTTTCGGTGGATTTTTCGGACTTAGTTTCGGTTACTTCTTTTTTAACTTCTGTAGCTTTAGTAGTCTTTGGTTTAGTTTCTTTTTTAGATGATTTTTTGGTAGTTTTTTCTGCCATACTTTCCTCTCATTACTTTTCATTATTTTAACATAAAAATTAAATACAAAAAAGGGCTCATTTAATGAGTCCTGGTAAAAATCTTTGTGGTGGAGTATAGGAGATTCGAACTCCTCACCTCTTCCATGCCATGGAAGCGCTCTACCAAATGAGCTAATACCCCGAATACACTGTATATTTTAGCATAAATTATGCTAAAATTAAAGTATGAAAACGATTTTAACTGGTATTAGAGTAAATAGTGAACCAACGCTTGGTAATTTTCTTGGTGCAATGTTGCCAATGGTGCGACTTGCCAATAAATATAGCAAAGAATATAGCGTCAATATTTTTATTCCAGACCTACATTCAATAATTTCTGAAGTCGATGGTGATTTCCAGAAAAACTTAGTTAATTCGATCAAATATTATCTTGCAGCAGGATTAAGAATCAACGAGAATGTGCATATTTATCGTCAGAGCTATGTCCCAGCACATTCGGAGATGTGTTGGATTTTAAATTGCGTGGCGACGATGGGTGAGCTCTCGCGTATGACACAATTTAAGGATAAGAGTCAAGGTAAGGATAGCGTAAATTGTGGTATTTTTGACTATCCAGTTCTAATGGCGGCGGACATTTTGCTCTATTCGGCAAATTACGTGCCGGTGGGTGAAGATCAATTTCAGCATCTAGAGCTAACACGTAATATTGCTATGCGAGTCAATCATAAGTATGGTGAGATTTTCGTAGTACCAGAAAAAACCATGGATCAGGTTAGATTTATGGGCAATAATGAAGGAATTAGAATACGTGACCTTACTAATCCAGAAAAGAAAATGAGTAAGTCGACTTTTGGTGAAAATTCGAAGATTATGCTTTCTGACGATCCTAATAAAGCTGCAAAGAAAATTATGAGCGCTACGACTGATTCGTACGCTAAAATTAAGTACGACATGTTTAATCAGCCAGGAATTTCTAATTTGTTACAGATTGAAGCATTGATTAATGACAAACCTTTGCAGGAAGTAATCTCGACTTGGAGCGGTGAGACTAGATATGGCGATTTGAAGAAACAGGTGGCAAGCTCTGTTTCTGCATTCCTAGAGAATTTTCAAGCAGAAATTGCGGCAATTCCGGATGAAGCGGTCTATGAATTGCTTGAGGTTGGTGAAGCTTATGCTAATGACGTTGCCGATAAAAAGCTCCTAGAGCTTCAAAAAGTCTTTAAACTGCGGTAAAATATAAAAAAGGAGGAGGTTATGTCTAAATCGATACAAGTAGATACCAAAACGTTTATAAGGTTTTGGTTGGTGGTGGCAATATTGATATTGATAATATTGATCATCCTTAGAGCTAGTGTTGGATTTTTAATTGTGGGGATTTCAATTTTTCTAGCGCTCGCCTTTAAACCACTAACAAAAAGAGTCGATAAGGCACTTGGTCCAAAGGGCCATCCTGGGCTTGCGGCAGGAATAGTAGTTACTGGTGTCGTGTTAGTGCTTGGTATTATTATCGCAACGGTTGGTCCGGTGGTAGTGAGTGAAACTTCTAGGTTTCTGTCACAAGCACCAGAGCAAATCCAGGGAGCAATCGAAAGTAGTAGCTTTATTGATGATATCGGTAATAAGTTTGGGATTACTGATGCGAAGAGTCAATTAATTACTCTCGTGAAAAATGCTTTCCATTCCATGTTTGGGAATTTCCCGCAGACATTATTCTCTAGTGTAAGTGCAGTAGCGAGCTTTCTTGTAGGTGCGATTTTGACACTTGTCCTCACGATTTTGTTTATTACGCAGGGACCAGGCGTAATGAAATCTTTGCTTTCTAGGATTAGTACAAAAAGCCAGAAAGCTTCACGTATTGCAGAGAGATTAGCTGAAAAAATTTCCGATGTGATTTCTGGGTATGTGACAGGACAATTGTTGGTTGCCGTAATTGACGCAACATTTACCGGATTAGTAGTATTTATTCTATCTTTGATATTTGGCTTCTCATCTGGTCTAGCATTGCCAATGGCGCTTGTGTCACTAGTTTTCTATATGATACCGATGTTTGGGCAGATCATGACAGACATTTTGGTCTCGTTAATGCTATTCATCTCTAATCCCTGGGCGGGGTTGATTTATTTGGTCGCATATTTGGTCTTTGCGCAGATTGAGGCGAATATTGTTGCGCCAAGGATTCAAGGCAATAAAATGTCGCTTCCGCCACTATTGATTTTGGTGGCAATTACGCTTGGCATGTATGGGTTTGGACTAATTGGCGCGATCATCTCGATTCCAATCGCTGGAATCATCAAAGTATTAATAGACGAGTATCCTAATCTAAGGTCGCTAGAAGAATAAATAAAAAACGCCCTTCTGGGCGTTTTTTGATGATAGGGCTTAGCGAAGGTATTGCCAGATTGGACCGCTTGCGGTGTCGAGGACGGTAATTCCCTCTTGCTCTAACTCGTTTCGTAAGCGATCGGATGACTCGTAGTCCTTGGTTTTTCTCGCTTCTTCACGAGCAGTAATTTTTGATTTGAGTTCTTCTGAAATTTCTGGGGTGGACTCAATTAGTTTTAAGCCAAGTAGTTGGTCGACGAATTTCCAGTCGTGTAAGCCTAGTTCGTGTTCGTCGATATAAGCGAGGAGCTCAGATGAGTTAAGATTATTTGAAACTAATTCAAGCGCTTCTTTTTGGCTAAAATTTGTTTTTGGCGTGATTTGGTAAAAACTTGCAATGCGATTTCGCCAATTAAGTCTACGATTTTTTGCGGCAGCTAGATCTTCAAAATTAAAATTGCGGTCTCCTCTATAATGGCCTTGTAAAACCCATAGTTTAAAATCTAGTGGAGCGAATCCGCGCTCCTCTAGGTCGGCTAAAGTATATGTATTGCCGAGGGATTTGGAAACTTTTTGTCCGTCGATAGTGATGAAATTACAATGAGTCCAATACTTACTTAGTTTTTTAGAAAAGGCGGCTTCGCTTTGGGCGATTTCGTTGGTATGATGAACAGGAATATGATCGATGCCACCAGTATGAATGTCGATAGTTTCACCGAGTTCTTCGTGAATAATAGTCGAACATTCAAGGTGCCAGCCAGGATAGCCCATACGCCCGTTAAACTCCCACTGCATGGCGTGGTCTTCGCCATCGTGAACATATTTCCAGATGGCAAAATCGCTAACGTTTCTTTTCTCGTTATTAAACTCAACGCGTGCGCCTGCTTTTAGTTTTTCTAAATCAAGACGAGCAAAGTCGGCGTAGGTTGGGAATTTGCTAGTGTCGTAATAAATGCCATCACTAGTCTCGTAAGTATATCCTTTATCAATTAAAGTTTGGACGAGTTTTAAATCGGCGTCGATGTAGTCGGTGGCGCGAGCAAATTTTGCTGGCTCAGTAAGATTAAGTGCGCGAAAATCATCAACAAAAGCAGCGATATATTTGTCGGCAATTTCCCAGACGGTTTTTCCTTCGCGCCTAGCACCTTTTTCGAGTTTATCTTCGCCCTCATCGGCATCAGAAGAAAGATGGCCAACATCAGTCAAGTTTAATATGCGATTTGGAGTATAGTGATTTAATGTGAGGGTGCGAATTAGCAAATCCCAATAAATATAGGATGAGAAATTGCCGATGTGTGCATAGCTATAAACGGTTGGGCCACAAGTGTAAATTTTGACATTGTCTGGATTTTGGGGAATAAATTCTTCAACGGTTTTGCTAAGTTGGTTATAGAGCCTCATTTTTAATTGCTTTCTGCTTTTACTTTTTCGATTGCGGTAATGATTTCATGGACAGTATTTTCATAGCTTAGGTCATAAGTTCTAAATCCTGCAGCGTAAGGGTGACCGCCGCCGCCAAAATATTCTGCAATTTTATCACAATAGGATTTATTGGAGCGAAGTTTGCCGGTGACTTTGCCGTCCGGATAAGTTTTGATTGCTGCAGCAATTTCTACGCCTTCGACCATGCGAAGCTCTTCCAGTATGAGAACGTTGGGATTGTATTCGTCGGAGTATTTCTGAATGTCATCCCAAGGAATGTGGACAGTGGCAAGAGTTCCGTCGAGATAGTACTCAACGCGCTTAATAAGGTCAGCTTTAAAGTCGAGAATGCGTGGAGATTTTTTGGAGAAGTCGCGACGTTTTTCGTCCAAATCGGAGACGGATAGCCCACGGGAAACGAGGTCTCCTACTATGTCAAAAGTTTCTGACGTGACAGCTGGAGAAACTAATCCGAGCGTATCGGAAAGAATGCCATAAT
>JAZLDZ010000068.1:0-12297 GCA_045615025.1 Candidatus Nanosyncoccus sp.
GTCATCGTAGCCGGTTGAGCCGCCGGTGCAGCTGGCTGAGCTACTGCTGGCTGAGCTACCGTTTGTGCGGCCTGCATCGCCGCCCCCGACAGGTTCGCTGCTGTTGCATTTACCACCGGTGGTTTAATCTGCATCATTTGCGTATTGCGCTGCACGGTCATTTGTCTCTCATACTCCTCAGGAGTAATTCGAGGAAGCGCAACATAAAATGTCGAGCCCTCGCCAAACGAACTTTCTGCCCAAACACGTCCGCCCATTGCTTCTGTTCTGGATTTCACTAGATAAAGGCCCAATCCCGTACCACCAATCTCGCGAGTAGCAGAATTATCCACGCGATAGAATTTCTGGAAAACGTGCGGTAAATTCTCTGGCGGAATCCCCACACCGGAATCGGTGACATTTATTAGCACGTCATCTCCATCCGCACGCACGCTCACCCAAATCTCTCCACCTGCATCGGTGTATTTCACAGCATTTTCGATCAAATTATTGATTATTTCTTGCAAGAAATCTACATCCACCATTGCATAGGCGAGCTGCTCGATTTGCAATTTGCCCTCTAGTCCATCGCGCACGCCAAAACTATAGTTAATATGTTTATCATTAATTGCATTAATCTGTCGGTCAGCAATCTCTTTCACGAGCGAAGTCACCTCTACTGGCACTAGATGCACTTTTACGCGATTATCGTCTAGCCTTGTCACGTCGAGCAAATCTTGGAACAATTTTCCGAGGTGTGCAGAAGCATTGTGCGCCTCTGTTAAATATTGGCGTGCCCTATCATCAATCGTTGCTGTCTGCGGATTCAAAGCTAGCCCAAGATATCCCTCAATTGAAGCCACTGGCGTCCGCATTTCATGCGAGGCTGTCGAAATAAACTCAGTTTGCTCGCCTTCTTTTTGTAATTCTTCAGCGATATTCCTAAATGTAATAATACGATCGGTACTTTTGTTACCCGAAGGCGTCATCGTAATTGCTACTGGAGTTTTTGTCCCTTGTGGCGTTACTAAGAAATACTTACGCGACTCCCAAGGCTCGTTATTTACCACTGCATGTGCTAGCGGATTTTGGTTATCAGTTAAAGTCACGCCTTCGCCATTTTCCATTTTCATAAGAGATAAATAAGAAAGTCCTAGTGCATCCGAGCCATCTGGAACTCCAGTCATTCTCGCCGCAGCAGGATTAGCGAGCTTTACTAGCCCGTTTTGGTCAATAATCACTACACCATCATTGATGGAATTAAGCACTAGCTCCGCCAAAAGCAGTCGATCGGTCGTTTGCGGGTCCAGCCCAGCCACCATGGGTTTCTTCTGGAAAATATTCATTAATACAATTTTAACACAAACGGAATAACTTGTGTTAAAATTGACTTATGAATAAGGACGTTGTTTATATTGAGCCAGAAGACGATATCACCGATATCATCGCTCGCGTAAAAAGGTCAAAACAAAAACTAGTCGCTCTTGTTCCGCCAAAGAAAATTGGTGTGCTTAGGAGTGCAGTAAACACAAAACTAATTGCGCGTGCCGCCAAAATGTCTGGCAAGGTTGTAGTTATTGTTACTACAGATACCTCGCTTATTAAACTCGCTGCCGCTGCGCAAATCCCGGTAGCAAAGAACCTCCAGTCTCGTCCAAAGCTTCCGTCCGAGATTATTAAAGAGGAAAAAGCAAATCCAGAGCAATTTATTGACGAAAAAGATTTTGATGACGAGGAAGGTGCTGCATTAGCAACGTCCAAGAATGCCGCCTCCGCCAATAATCCTAATTCTGCAGACATGAAGAATCGTCAGCCAAGAAAAGCTGACCAGGAAATCACCTCTGACGACATCGACAGAGACGAGGAAAAATACAACAAATCTGGCAAATCTGACAAAAAATCCGACAAAAAAGGTGTCATTCCAACACTCGAGAAATATCGCAAATGGATTATCCTCGGTGCCGTCGCCTTTGTAGTCTTAATCGTCTTTCTAGTCTGGGCATTTGTCTTTGCTCCTGCCGCCGATATTGCAGTCGCAATCCGCACTACGGCAAACAACTTCTCCGAGAATGTCACCTTCACCACCAAATCTGGCAGCGAAAAGCCAGAGAACGGCAATTTCTTACTCGAACAGAAGAAGGTAGAAAAGACTAGCTCTGTCGAATTCTCCGCTACCGGCAAAAAAGATATTGGCGAAAAAGCCACCGGTACGATTTTAGTTGGCGCCTATCTAAATCCAGATGCCGAGAGCATTCCGCTTCGTATTATTGACGGAATTAAATTTACCTTTGGCGAATTATCCTACACTGTCACTGCTGGTGCTACTGTTTCTTACCCAGAAAAAGATAGCGAATGTGAGAATTCAGACAGTGGTAGAGTCTCGCGTGATGGCTGTCTCCGCACTGCAAAAGTTACAGTCCAAGCCGACCAGCCTGGTACGAGCTCGAACATCGGTCCTCATGATAGCGGTTGGAACACAAATGCCGACACGGGTATGGCAAAATCTGTAACTATCTATAACTCCGCTTCCTTCACTGGTGGTACTACTAACGAAGTCACCGTTGTCTCAGAACAAGATTTCAACGCCGCCAAGGAAAAACTCGAAAGCCAAGGCCGCGAAGATGGCAAAGCCGAGCTCGTCAAGGCCTTTGGCGACGATATGGTCGTAATAGAAGCTAGCTTAGATGTTAGTACTTCCGATCCAAAGTCTACCCCAGCTATCGGCGAAGAAGTAAAAGGCGTCACACCAAAAATCGAAGCCACTACAACCTATACAATGTATGCTGTCGACAAAGTCAAAGTAGAAGAATTCATCAAGCAGAAAACCATTAATTCTGTTGCTTCCGACCAAAAAATCTATGCCATCAACAAACCATTCTTCGAGAACTTCACCAAGCAATCTGATGGCTCCTACACCGCGAAACTAAAGAGTGCTACCCAAACCGGTCCAAAGGTCACCGAAGAAGATATTCTCGAGAAATCTCGCGGCAAGAAAGTCGGCGAAGTTCAATCTCTCCTCAAGTCAATTAACGGTGTTAGCTCTGTTAATATTAAGACTTCGTTTGGCTGGGTAAATACTATTCCAGATGATCCAAACAAGGTTACTATCGAACTTAAAGTGGAGGAATAATGAAAATAATTGGGCTAGATGTTGGAACGCGTCGCATCGGTGTCGCAACCGCCGATACCAATGTGCGTATAGCCGTACCAAAAACTACTGTTGTCGTAAATAACGGCTATGAGTTTGCCGAAATCGCTAGGATCGCTCGCGCGAACAATACCAATTTGTTCGTCCTCGGCTTGCCACGCAGTAACGAAGGTAGAGAAACCGCTCAGTCCGATTATGTTCGCGAATTTGCTAGAAGCCTAAAAGGTGCTATTCCTGGCGCCAAAATCCGTTTCCAGGACGAATCTTTGACCTCTGTTGAAGCAGAAAAGCGCCTAAAACAGCGCAAAAAAGGCTATAGAAAAGAAGAAATCGACGCCGAAGCTGCTACAATTATCTTGCAGGACTTCATCGAAAATATGTCAGTAGCGGCAAGAAACGGCAGATCCGAAGAAAAGTTAGCTGCAAAATCAGCCGCAAAAGTAGAAGAACTCGACGAAGCCGCTTCTAAGGAAAAGAAAAAAGGAAATTCCATGCTTAAAAAACTTGTTTTGTTCCTCTTGATTACGATTGTCGCGCTCGGTATTGGCGGCGGCGTCGCTTTTGCATGGTATAATTCTGCTCTTGGCGCTGTCTATAATGTTGATTGTAGTGCTAGTGGCAAGGAAGATGCTAGATGCGAATACATCGATTTCGAGGTCAAATCCGGGGAGACCATCAATGTCATTGCCGACAATCTAGAATCCATGGATTTAATTAGAAATTCCTTTGTATTCCAGGTTTATATGCGCTCCCAGAGTCTTGCCGAACAGATCAAAATTGGCGAATACCAATTCCGTCGCAATATGACAGTTGAACAAATCGGCAGACAGCTTGTCGAGGGTGCTAGAAATCCTAATGTCTTTTCTTTTACCATTCTCCCTGGCTCCACCATTAGAGACATTAAAGCGAACCTCTTAAAATTGGGCTATTACACAGAATCAGAGATTAACGCTGCCTTCGCCAAAGATTATCGTGGCACCTCGGCGGAAATTGATAAACTCCTCCAAAATTGGCCAGCCAGCAATCAGTACAATGCTGAGCCTCTAGAAGGCTACCTCTTCGGTGATACCTATGAATTTTATAAGACCGATTCTGTCGAAAAAATCATCACTACCTCCATGAAAGCGCTCTGGGAAGTCGTCGAAGGCAATGGTTTAGTCGCAAAATTCGCCGCCCATAATCTTAATCTCTATCAAGGCATCACCCTTGCCTCTATCGTTCAGCGTGAATCTGGTGCTACCGGTCAAGCTACTGTTGCCCAGATTTTCTATTCTAGATTGTCTCAAAACATCGGACTTGGCTCTGACGTCACTACGCAATATGCTGTTGATTTAGTAGATCCAGAGAGAAAAACATACACCAATAACTACCTAGCTCTAGAGATTGATTCGCCTTATAATACTAGAAAGTATCTCGGTCTTACCCCTGGTCCTATCTGTAATCCTGGCGTTTCCGCACTCCTCGCCGTAGCAAATCCAGCTGATACTTCTTATCTTTACTTCTTGACAGGAGACGATGGCGTGATGTATTATAGTTACACAGAGGAAGAGCACAACCGTAACATCGTAGAGCACTGTCAGGAACTCTGTAACGTTTCATTATGACGATTAAAAAATCTAAAAAACTTCAGTTTATTAAGCGAAATTGGGCTTATTTTCTGATTGCTATCGCAGTTATTCTTGCTGCCGTTTACGGCTCTAAGGATAAGCTTGCCATCTCTGATCAATCTATGAGTATGGCATCTATTGCGGCAGCAAATTACCAGGTCACAACCGACCAGATTACCCAGTTCTACATGGTGGCAGAGCTAGCTTCTGATCTTAATCTTGCCTCGGCAAACCTTGCCTCGACTAACTATACAACTATTCAAGTTCTCCAGCAAAACAGCCAGACCATTAGTGATTCTGGTAAAATTCAGAAGCCGACCGTGGTTGATATTTCTAACATTTCTCGTGGTGTAATCAACTATACTGTTGCCGATGGGGAATCTCTAGAGCAAATCGCTGCGCGCTACGGTCTAACTACCGACCAGCTGCGTTGGTCTAATAATCTCAAAACCACTGCTGTTTCTGCTGGACAGAACCTACTCGTCCCAACTGTCCCAGGTATCGCCTATACGGTCAAAAGTGGCGATACTGTCCAATCTGTCGCAGAGAAATATCATTCTTCTGCCGACCAGATTATTACGGTCAACGACCTAGAAAAAGACCCAACCTTGCAGCCAAACACAATTATTCTGATTCCATCTGGTGTTCTCCCGGAGACCGAGCGTCCAGAGTATGTCGCTCCAGCCTCTCCATCAGCCAGCTACGCTTCGTATTCAAATTACTATGCCTCATATAACTCCGGCAACAGATATGCCTATGGTTGGTGTACTTGGTATGCTTGGCAGTGGCGTCATGATAATATGCCATCAAATTACAACCTTCCAAGTAACCTTGGTAACGCTAATACCTGGGCATCACTTGCTGCCGCCGCTGGATTTGCTGTTAACCGTACCCCAGCATACGGCGCAGTCTTCCAAACTTCTGCTGGCTGGCTAGGACACGTCGGCGTGGTGGTTGGCGTAGGTGCCGATGGTTCTGTCACTATTTCTGATATGAACGGTATTGCTGGTTGGGGCCGCGTTGGCACCAAGACGATTACTGCCGCCCAAGCCGCTCAATATACCTATATCCACGGTAGATAAGCAAACCCTTTCAGATCAAGTTTAGTCCAAGCATGAGATGAAAGGGTTTGCTTATCGTGGCAATAATGGTATAATATAGCTATGTTTACAGATACAGCGAAAGTAAGCTTGAAGGCTGGCAAAGGCGGCGACGGTGCCGTTTCTTTCCGCCACGAGATTTATATTCCGAAGGGCGGTCCCGATGGTGGTGACGGCGGTCGCGGCGGAAGCATTATTTTTCGTGCCGATAAAGACACGAACACCTTGATCGACTTTCGCTTTACTCCTATCTTAACAGCAGAAGATGGCAAAAACGGTTCTGGCACTCGCTCAGCAGGTCGTTCTGGTAAGGACCTCATCGTTGATGTTCCTATTGGTACGGTGGTATACAAACTTAGCGGTGGAGATTCTACCTCTAAGGAACAGACAGACGAAGCAGCCAGTACTCTCGGAAAAACACTTCTAGCAGACCTTACAGTCGATGGTCAGCAGGCAGTTACCGCCAAAGGCGGCGACGGCGGCTTTGGTAATGCTCATTTCAAAAGCAGCGTTCGTCAGACCCCAAAATTCGCCGAGCTCGGCGAACCTGGCGAAGAATTCGAAGCAGAACTCGAACTAAAACTTCTTGCCGATGTCGGTCTCGTGGGGCTTCCGAACGCCGGCAAATCTACTTTCCTCTCTGTCGTTTCTAATGCTAAACCAGAAATCGCCGACTATCCATTTACGACTATCACACCAAATCTTGGTGTCGCTACGATTGACGACAAGGACTTGCTAATCGCTGATATTCCTGGTCTCATCGAAGGCGCATCTGAGGGTAAGGGCCTAGGTCACGATTTCTTGCGCCACGTTGATCGTACGGCAGTTTTGCTTCACCTCGTCGATGTCTATTCCGATGACGCCGGTAAAGCCTACCAAGTTATTCGTCATGAGCTCGAAAAATACTCCGACCTCGCCTCTCGCCCAGAAATCGTCGCCCTTACTAAATGCGAAGGCCTAGACCAGGAAATCATCTCCATGCAAACCGCCTCGATTCTAGCAGCCAATCCCAACGCGAAAGTGTACACCATTTCCTCTGCTGCTCACCAGGGGCTAGACGAGCTCCTCCGCGCATTATTAGCCGAGAAGGAGGCACGGGCAAGCGCTTCTGAGAACCAGCACGACCAGCACCACGAAAGAACTGTAAAAAGTAGCGAGTACACTACTAATGCCGCGGAAACTGGGCCGATTCGTGCTGATGTTCCAGTAATCTCACTATCTGATAGCGCTGTCAAAGATGCTTGGACTATCGAACAGTTAGACGACAAATACATTGTCCATGGCGCCAAAATCGAAAAATTTGCCCGCCGTACCAATTTCGACAATTACGCCTCGGTTAATCGTCTCCGTGACATTATGAAAAAAATGGGTATTCGTGCCGAGCTAACCAGCAAGGGTGCCAAAGACGACTCGATTATCTCTATTGCCGGCCACGAATTTACCCTGGTCGAAGACTGGTAGTGCACCCCTGTTATTATTGACTTTTCTGCTAATCTGTGATATAATAAAGTCATAGCTGTTGTTGTTCATAAAGGAGGTGAACAATATGTTCCTTACGATTTTGATTATTGTTATTTGTTTCGCGTGCTTTCTTTTCGCTTTAACCGGCGCTTGCGCAATTAGAAGAATTGCTTTACGTATTGCATTTATAATCTATACAATTGCGTTCTTCGCGCTGGGAAGTTATTTTCTAGTAACGCTACTTCGCGACGTGGCGGAACCCACTAAGTCGGCGCAATATAGTTCAGAAAGCGCTGAGCCCGCGCAGTATGGACCAGAAAAGAAGAACTACCTTATGTCCTTCTATGTCCAGGATGGCGCAGAAAATAGCGAAACCTATTATCTAGAAGTGACCGAGCATGATACATACAAATTCTGTTGCTTCTCTGAAGACGCTTCACAAATTATTAAA
Source organism: Candidatus Nanosyncoccus sp. (assembly GCA_045615025.1). Taxonomy (GTDB): domain Bacteria; phylum Patescibacteriota; class Saccharimonadia; order Saccharimonadales; family Saccharimonadaceae; genus Nanosyncoccus. The sequence goes on from JAZLDZ010000068.1 coordinate 7,747, forward strand.
TTCGAATCGCCCGCAGAAATCACCGAGTGTGACTATAGTTACAACAACGTGCCTTGTCGCGCAGAAATCTATTACAATAATGGCGAGCCTATTCTTTATCGCCTATTCTTACCTGGAGACGGCAATACCGTCCAATTAGACACTGGAAACGACTAATAACAGCTAAAAAAGACCGTAAGTTACGGTCTTTTTCTTTGCGCTGAAGCGCGCCCACCCTTGGGGCACATTGTTTTGTTTTAATCCGCTGTTTTTGTTTTTAATGTAAGTCTCCACACTCCACTAAATGTTCAGTGGAACCCCTTGTGAAGCGTTTCAGCTTACGCTTATTGTAATTAAGTATGAGTATTTTGTCAAGAGGAAAACACAACATATCGCCACATTTTTTCAGCTGGTACATAACGCTAGTTCATGCTGTTTTGACAGAGGCGGAGATTGTGCTATAATGGCAAAAAAGGAAGGGGGTGTTCTTTATGAAATTTATGGAAGAAGTTGCTATTTTTTTGGCTAAAAACTCGGTCGCCAGATTCCAAGAAAGACGACTTGTTCGGGGTATTTGTCGCGCCAGCTACAAAAAGCTGGCTGATCTCTACTGTGTCTTTTCTCCCCAGTTTATCAAGAAACAAAACCTGGCAGAAAAAGGAGAGATAGTCGATACTTATCCTTGGCCTTTTTGTGCGGATTGGTTCGCCGATTGGGAGGAGAGTAGCAAAAAAGAATGTTATAGCTTGGTGGCAGATCATGCCGGCTTTGTCGTTAAACACTCTACGAGCTATTGCGCCTGGAAAATCAGTGAGCTGACAGGCATTTGGCCTATCCGCCCACGCTACATGGCAGATTGTAGTGCTGCTCGCTGGCATCGGTTATTATTCCACAATAATTACCGCCACACCGTCAAGCGCCCAGAGCCAGGCAGGCACTATGTTGGCATAATGCCTAGCCACTATGAATACGGCGAAGTGGTCTGGTTTGAAGGGTTTAAAGATGGTTTCTCTTATGATAAAGAAAACGACACCGGTAGCTTCATTATTTTCTCCACCTATCGCGACAAAAAATTTTTTATTGGGGCTGCTCCTGCCACATGGTATATCTGGGTAGAAATTTCGACCAAAAACTAGCGAAACGGGGCGCTTTTTAGTGCTCCTTTTTCTTGCCAAAATATCGAAATATGTTAAAATATAAGCATGACAAAAATCAAATTCACGATTATTACTCTGTTTGAGGATGCAATTCGCCCCTACCTAGAAACTTCCATGATGTGGAAAGCTACCGAAAAGGGAATCGCGGAATTTCATTTTGTGAACTTGCGGGACTTTGGCCTCGGACCGCACAAAAGCGTTGACGATACCCCTTATGGCGGCGGTGATGGCATGCTACTTCGTTGCGAGCCAGTTTTTGCCGCTATCGAAAGCGTCAAAGAAAAAGACCCTAACGCCAAGGTTATTCTCCCTACTCCTGCCGGCGACCTCTGGACCCAAGACTGGGCGAGGACACTAGTAAAAACCTGTGATAATTCCACCGACAATACCACTGATGGCTCCGGCGACACCCTCTTGAATAATGTCCCCCACTACATTGTCCTCTGCCCCCACTACGAGGGATACGATGAGCGCATCTTGAGCATCGTCGATTACAAGTTCTCCCTAGGCCACTATGTATTGACAGGTGGCGAATTACCTGCTCTAATTATTATTGACAGTATCGTCAGATTATTGCCTGGTGTGTTAGGCGGTGAAACCAGCGCCGAAATCGAAAGTTTTTCCGATGGTGACAACATCGAGTTCCCACAATACACTAAGCCAGCAGACTTTCGCGGCATGAAAGTCCCAGAAGTTTTACTCTCTGGTCACCACGGCAAGGTAGACGAGTGGCGCAAAGCCCACGAATCCCACGCCCACTAAAGTGTTATAATTAGTCCATGGATTTATCATCGGAGGTCACCGCAATTCCTGGCATCGGCGAAAAAATCGCCGCTAGATTAAACAAGGCTGGTATTTTTACCGTGCGTGATTTTCTCTATTTTCTGCCGCGCGACTACGAAAACTTCCAATCCGCTGTCAAGATTTCCAATCTTCGCCCAGGCAAGGTCATGGTGCGTGGTCGTATTTCCGATTTGGAAACTAGCTCCACCAGGCGCCGCGGCCTAACTATTACTACCGGCACCATCTCTGACGATACCGGCGCTATCCGTGTAGTCTGGTTCAACCAACCCTATCGCGCTAAGCAGTTCGAACCAGATCACGACTACTATTTTACCGGCTCATATGACCTTAAAAACGGTCGTTATCAGCTTACTTCTCCCTCTGCAACCCTAGCGAAAGACGCTGATGCTGCTAGCTCTAACCTTGTCCCGATTTATCGCGCGGTCTCTAGTATTCCCTCTACTAAGCTTCACCAGCTCTTCGAAAAATGCCGTGGAGATTTTGCTTTCATCCCCGATCTTCTCCCTGGCGCATTCAAGGATGATGGTCTAAACGTCAATTTACCAGATTTTGTCTATCCCGGAGCGCGTGCCGATGCCCTGTTTAAGACTCATTTCCCAGATAATCCTACCGAGGTTAACGAGGCGAGAAAATACCTCTCATACGAAGAACTTTTCGAGCTCCTCTTAGCTGCTAATTTATCCAAAGAAGAAAATCAGAAGTTAAAGGCAGAAGAACTCCCCTTCATAGCATCTAAGACTAAAAATCTCATCAAAAGCCTACCCTTTAAGCTGACTAACGCACAGCGCCAGGCGACTTGGGACATTTTACAAGATTTAGCAAAACCTACTCCTATGAACCGACTTTTACAGGGAGATGTTGGCTCTGGCAAAACTGTAGTTGCTGCAATTTCGGCATATCAGGCCATTTCTAGCGGTTTTCAGGTGGCTTTGCTTGCACCTACGGCTATCTTGGCCCAGCAGCACGCAAAGAGCTTAGATGTGCTCCTAGGGCCTCTAGGAGTCAAAATAGCCCTACTAGTTGGCTCCACCCCTAAAAAAGACCTCGTAAAGCGCCAAATAGCGGCAGGGAATGTTGATTTGATTATTGGTACACACGCTTTAATCACTGATGACCTAATCTTTAATCGCCTTGCTTACTGTATTATTGACGAGCAGCATCGTTTTGGCGTCAATCAGCGCCAAAAACTCCTAGCAAAGACCGCCAGGAATGTCGTCAAAAACGACCAGGGAATTATGGCGCCACATCTGTTATCTATGACTGCCACCCCTATACCGCGTTCACTTCAACTTACGGTTTTTGGCGATCTAGATGTCTCTGTTATTAACCAGCTTCCGGCTGGACGCCAACCTATTACTACTAAAGTCATCCGAGAAACCAGCCAAAAAGACATCCTTTTTCCAAAAATCCGTGAAGAAATTAAAAAAGGGCACCAAGTCTACTGGATTTGCCGCAAAATCGAAGAAAACGGTAAAAATGGCGCCAGCGTCAAGCGTCAGGCCGCCAAATTACAGAGTATTTTTCCAGAGCTTAAGATTGAATATTTGCATGGGCGCATGAAGACGGAAGAAAAAGACAGTATTATGGACCGTTTCGCTAAGAAGAAGATTGATTTGCTTGTTTCTACTACGGTGGTAGAAGTAGGGGTAAATGTCCCAAATGCTACTCTGATGGTAATTATGGACGCCGAAGATTACGGCTTAGCACAGCTTCATCAACTGAGAGGTCGAGTTGGACGTGGTGACGCAGAGAGTTTTTGCTATCTGATTTCTTCTGCAGAAAAGCCAACTAAGCGTCTCCAAGCTATGGAAGAAAGCACGGATGGATTCTATCTTGCCGAAATGGACCTCAAAATTCGTGGTCCAGGCGAGATTTATGGTAGTCTCCAGCACGGTGCGCTTGATCTTCGGATTGCTTCTCTCTCTGACACAGTATTGATTTCTCAAGCTTCGCGAGCAGCAAAAACCGTTGCAAAAATCTTCGCGAAGGATCCTTCCACTATGCTAAAATATAAGGAATTAAAGGAAAGTATTGTGCATTATCAGCAGCTAACTACGTTAAATTAAGATGAAAAAGACAGGAATGCAAGGTCGCAGTAATAGAACGCAAGAACTTCGTATCACGGGAGGCAAATTTAGTGGTCGCCTAGTCAAAACCCCAAAAAATGGGGCCACGCATCCTATGGGCTCCCGTGAAAGATTAGCGCTATTTAATACCCTAAACAGCCTAAGAGGCCCCATGCGAGGCGATGAGCGCGTACTCGACGCTTACTGCGGTTCGGGCGCTCTTGGTATTGAAGCGCTTTCTCGTGGTGCAATCTCGTGTGTTTTCGCAGACAAAAATCCCGATGCAGGTAAAACTACTGCGGATAACCTTGCCAAACTCGACCTAGAAAACTCTGCAACGATTGCGAAAAGTGATGTTGCTAAGATGCACGGACTATCTTTTGACCTAATCTTTGCCGATCCACCTTATGATGATTTCCCTAATTCTCTAGATAACCTTGCCGATATGCTAGAGCCTGGCGGAGTGTTAATCCTATCTCACCCCGATTCAGTGAACCCAGAGAATTACTTCAAAAACCTAACGTTTCTCGCTACCAAATCTCATG
>JAZLDZ010000069.1:0-16967 GCA_045615025.1 Candidatus Nanosyncoccus sp.
AGCGTAAAGACTCTGCTTGAGCATCAATCTCGCTGCGAGTCTGGGCGACTTCCATGGATGCCTCGGCAGATTTGAGACCGGAGCTCATAATATTAAGCGCAAGAACAGAAACGAGCGCAAACACTGCAATAGCAAATAAGACCTCTACCAGAGTATCACCGCGTTTTAGCTTAATTCTTAGTTGCATCTGTTACCCTCCGAGTCAGTTTCGACGATTTCGACGGCGGAAGAATCATGACCATCTGCTTTAATACGAATGTTGGTCTTGCGACTACCAAGAAGAAAATCATTGGAAGCGACGCAGAGGTCTAGGTCAGAAGTAACAAAAGTAGTATTAGGATCGGAACCTTGAGCTAAATAAGCGGATAGGTCATAGCCGCCAGATTTTGCGCTGTTTATAACTTCATTAAGAGCCCCAGAAGAACTGTTTTCAAATCTTTCCATAAAGGATTCGAAATCAAGATCTTTTCCGAGCCAATAGGTGTGAACAGCACCAGAAACTGGAGCGCGAATGATAAGGATTTCGCCCTTGAATCTTTCTCTATTAGTATTTTCTATCCAAGCATCCCAGGTAGGATAGAAAGCATATTCGGAACCTGCTGGTCTCAAAGAATATGCGCCATAGTTTCCGGTAGCAACAAAGGACAAAATGTCTGCATAGACAGATTTGAGATTAGCAAGAGTATTATCGCCAACTGCACTGCCGCGGAATTCGATGGTGCGTCCAATTACGTCATAGACCCGGTAGGCAGTATCCTTATTATTGGAGGCTTCGCCAAAAGAAATAAGCTTACCATAAATAGCACAACCAGAACGTCCAACATAGCCAAATCCTGCTTCGGAAGCATTACCGGGATTAGGAATAACGTTAGCATCGGTAAGCGCGGCAGCTTGTCCGGCGAGAGTGCAATATTTGTTTTGGTCGGCAATAGAGCCGGTTCGACCGTTCTCAACATTCTCTACCTCAGAATAAACTTTGCGAAGGGCATCAGCAAAACCTTTGGTTGCGTCGGAATATCGCTCACGTGTAACACGAGAGGCGATAGTTGCCATAAAGGCAATCAACATTGCCACACCCACTGCGAGGGCAAGTGAGATTTCTACGATGGTGAAACCTTTTCTATAACCCTTCATGTTTAATACCTCGGCGCGAGCTCGCGAGTGTAGGTTACGTTAGCTTGAGAGAAGCGTTGTGCTTGAGAATATGCCCAGAAGAGAACGTCCGGACGAAGGTTGAAAATCTCTCCTGGCTGAACAGAGCCATCATCGGTAAGGTTGTAATAAATTGGGTTGCCACCATTGTCCCAGATATTATTGCCATTTCCGGCGCCGCCATCAGCACCAGAGTTTCTGACTGGAGTGAGAGAGTTTGCAAAGACTGGACCGTTAACAATGAGCTGTCTGCCACAAGATTCGGCATTAAAGCTGCTAGTATTGTAGTCCCAACCGTTACAAGTGTTAATATTACCATTAGTAATAAGCCAAGCGTCGATTTGAGTGACATTGTCCCTTACAATGATGCCGCCATCAGCAATAATGAGAATCTGTGGGAGACTGTAGATATTAGTATAGTAGTCGGCATTCCTGTTACCAAGAAGAAGATTGGTGTCACTACCACAAGAACCAGAACCGGTACAGATGTCGGTGTCAATAGTGAGAGTACCGTCGACGTGGATGATGAGAGTATTGCTGGCATAGTTTCTGGTAGTCTGTTCTGATGCGGAGTTAATCGCACTCTTGGTCTGACGAATGACGGAAGGTCCAAGCTCGGTATTAGAGAGTGCACCGTGAGCAATTTGATAGAGTTCACTGGTGTTGATGTTCGCTTGGTCTGGATAGATGTAGGTAGCGCCGTTTTCTAGACTGATAATGCCGTGAGTAGCAGAGAGGTAGCGAGAACGGATGCGTTCGATGACGGTAGCAACAGAATCTTCGATGAGAGAGTTGCCGGCATAATATTTACCTGAATCTTCGCTAGCGCAATTGCTATTGGCGATAGTCATGCGAGAAAGATCACAATAGGATCTGCCTGGGCTAGTTCCGCCCTGGAGGCCAAGAGAGTTGCTATTGTAGCCGCCATAGTAACCAAGACCAGCAGCAGAGGACATACCTGTTACATTGCTTTTTGCGGAAATAACGTATTCCTCCCAGGAACCAAAGTAACCAGTAGGGTCAGTTGGGTCACCAAGGTTGGCGCCAACTCGTTTGATAGTAGTAGATGTTTTTATTCCGCCTTTGGTATAGAAGTTGCCGTTCCAAACTTGGAAGTTTGGCTTTTTGGCAATAGTTCGGCAGGAAAGGTTGGAGATGCGCCAGCCAGATATATTGCTCATGCCAGAAACAACTTGAGTGTCTGGTTGGCTGTGGGAGTCGGAAGTAGAGATACCGACGGCGACGCAATATTTGGAGCCGACAGGGTAGATGTCTGGAACGACCCTATTGACGGATGTAGAGTAAGTTTTACCACCATAGCGACCCTCACCGTTTAGCATGCCACCTTCGCCATGTTCTTCCCAAATAGTGTTACAACCGCTAATCATACCAAGGCCGCTGTAGTAACTGCATGGATCAGTTCCACCGGCATTACTAGAGCCAGTAGCTGGATTCAAATTACTATTTTTATCAACGACAAATTCGACGGCCTGGATGTAGCCAGGGACAACTGTAGCGTAGGCTTCGCCGGCACGGACTTCGGTCACGATGCGTGGCATGATAGAAGCAGTAAAGGCAGAGAATACGGTTTCGCCAAGATAGATAACGTCGCCTTCTTGGATTGTGGAAGTAGTAGCGGTACGATAGGAGTACGGAACGTTGACGGTGGCGGTAGAAGAGCTAACGCCAAGTTGTTGTTGGCCAGTGGAGTAGTCTTTGTCTGGCTTGTAGAAGGTGAGACCTGGTTGATTAAATTGAGGGTTCTCTCCGGTAAATGGCCCACAGCATGGTCCAGGATACCATTCCACGCAATCTAGATAAGCTTGTTCATCTCCGTCTGCATCTATATAGGTCCTTCGTTCAGCATGGGCGCATCCGCAATCTGGCTCATAGTAAATAAAGCTACACCAGTTGTTTTTACTGCATGGGCTCTTCTCGCAATCGCCAGGGAGGGAGCTGTTAAACACAGCGGTAGTGTCACCATGTTTTTTGACAAGACCCCAGTCGTTTACTCCGGCGCTAAGCGCAGCCTGCAGAGTCTCATATGGTGAGTCTTGAGTATTAGAATTATATTCGACTAGGAGATTCTGACTCAATTCGTCGGATACTTCATGAGCACTTTCGTCGCCCGGTGGAGGATCTGCACCACCTGGACTACCTGGTTGCCATGTACAGTCCGGAATACATTCGCCAGTCTCGTTGTGACGATAGCGTTGCCAGGCAGTGTCGTAGCTATAGGTAATAGTCTGAGAGAAGCTACTACCGGCGTCACTCATGTTACCACTTTTACCACTAGCATTACAGCCTCCCGCAGTAGCACCCGGAATTTGATAACCATGGCTGCCACTAATAGTAAAGGCGCCGAAGTCAAAGATAGTACAATTGTGGTTGTCGGCATCTTCTCCACGGACGCTTGGAGAATAATAGAGGAAGTTGTAATCGTGGGTTGCACTGTCTCCTTCTATGCTAGAAAGTTCTGGAGCTGCACCACCGATAGTTGATTGATGTGGATCTATCAGAACGTGTCTTGTGCCAGTGTCTCGAATAACGTTTTCATCGTAGCCAAAGAGGTAATTATTATTAGGAGAAGCAGAAACCTCAAACCAAACTTGGCTAACGGAAGAGCCATACGGAATCGCATTGCCGCCCGGATAAATTGCCCACGGTGAGGCAGGATCGTTATCAGCACTACCGCCGACAGCACCAACACCCCAACAATAATACATGGAGAACCTTACCGTGTCGCCTGGACGCGCCCAAACTTCGCCTGTCCAACCAGTGCCCTTAGTGAAGTTATTAACTGAGATGCGACCCTCGGTCCAACCAGCATGAGAACCAACATGACAGCTACCAATAGGTGGAGCTCCACCAGGAGGGCTACTAGGATCGCCAGGATCGCCACCACATAAACCTAGTGCGCAGATTTCTTCCTCTGTCAGACCGGCTGCCCGTAGCTCGCCACCAAAAGCTTTTAGCTCAGTAAGAGTAAGTTCCCTATTGAGGTATGGCAGCATTTGGTGGTATAAAGTCATGGCGTCGTTAAAGGAAATTGATCCATATTGGTCATTACGGCGAGAGTTTGCGATTGACCAGAGAGAAGAAAGACCGTTTGTGCCATTACTCTCGAAAGGAATGTAGGTGATAACCTCTCCTGGACGGAATGTTCTTGGTTGACCGTCAACATAGACAGTACCATAAGCATCGGCAATCATAGCTGCCATGTAGTAGGTAGAGCCGAGTGCAGCGTCACCAGTATAAATAGTGCTTTCGCTAGGAGTGTAGTTGAACGAAGAACAGCTCGAATTAGTACAAACACTCGGGACGTGAATACCTTCTGTTCTGGTCTGCTCGGTAACTGGAACTGATACGATGGCCGTAGAGCCGGAGTAGACCACACTGCCACAACTGTTATTAGGGCATGAACCACCACCATTAGTGCTAGCACCATCACCGCTAGTTGAATCGTGCTCATTACCACCAGTATTGTCTGCCCAAACTGATTCTGAGGCGCCTATTCCAATGAGCCCTGCTATGGCAAACGCAAGTAGTATTGCAAATCTAAGATTCTTTCTCATTCTATACTCCCCCCATTCCGTCTGGATCGGGATTAAAGTTTAGCTCCTTAATAAGATCCATGTAGAAATCGCGTTTATCGGTATTCTGCTCTTGATTGTACATATAGGATAATGTATTGTAGGCGCAATTCTTTTCATAGTCGGTGTCTGCTTTCTTGGTTAAGCTAAGCGCCATATCAATACCCCTCTCACGCAAGCCTCCTTGGAAAATGATCTTGGTGCGTAAAATTTTGGTACAAAAGATCAAGTCTTGGCTTTGATTAAGATCTTCCATGTCATTAATTAAGTCTGTAATGTAAACCAAGGCAGTGCTATAGTCAGCAGTGTTATCCTTATAAAGATTTTCGTATGTGCGAGTCTCCACGTCATCCATAGTAGCTGGCATAGCTTCGTCGGTGCGTGAACCTTTTGGACGACTAGTGAGGTTAGCAATAAGTGCGACCATCAAAATAACTACCAAAACTGCGGCAATGACGCCGAGAATAATAAAGAGGGTTTTTTTAGAAAGGTGGGCACGCTTTCTTTCTACTATCTCTTGATCTTTGTTGCCACCCTTGACGTTAGAAAAATACTCAGGTGTGGCTTTATTGCCAATATTTCCAGATTGAAAAACTGGAGGATTGGCGCTTTGACCTTCGTTGTCCATAATACTATATTAGCATAAGTGGAATATAGGGGCAAGGTTTTTAGAGTTTTTTAGTGTAGTCGAGAAAGTAAGTTTTAAGCTTGTCGTTATACTTGTAGACGATTTCCCATTTCTCTAGATCTTTTTCTGCCGGGTCAAATTCGCCAAAGATGCCGAGTGGTTCCCCTTCCCATTTCAAGCCAGAATAAAGTTTTTGGTCATCTGCCGTGCCACTATACAGACCTGCGATGACTTTGATGCTGCTATTTGATTTGTATGCTTTGTCAATTACTTGGCAAACCATTTCTGGTGGACGCTTAGTAGAACAGGCGGAACGAGCGCTCAGCACATAATCGTTACCTTCTTTTTTGTAACTTCCGCTAGTAGATTCGTAATATAGTTTTTCTTGAAGTGTACTGCCATCATTAAAGAGCAGTTTGTATACTTCTCTGAGTTCGCTGAAGCCAACCTTGTCATAGTCTTTCCTAATAGCATAGTCAATAGCGATCTCTTCTTTTTTGTCATAATCCATGTCTTTTGTAGAAACTGTGCCGTCAGTGAACAGCCCCATGCCATATTCGAGACAGGCGTCAGTGCCACGGAAGTACTTATTGGTAAGATCTAAGACTACCTTGTCATCGGTAGAAATTTCTTCCATCTTGATATTATTGAAGTAATAGCCGATGCCACAACCAACAAGAGCAAGAGCAACAACCATAATTACTGTAGCAAAAACGAGCTTGTCGCTAGAAAAAATTCTGGTGCGTTTAGTACGCTTTCTAGATTGAACTTTGACCGCTTTGCTAGTTTCTTTAATGACCTTTTTACTAGTTTTCTGGTTAGTCTTTTTGCTAGGACTTTTGTCAGATTTCTTGTCGGACTTCTTTTTGCTCATGGTTAGATTATATCACGTTTATGGTTAATATGATTCTGCCTATGCTTATGAACCGAAGATGAAGGTAAACCATTGCTCATAGTTGGCTGGCTCCTCAACGACTTCCTCTACTGGAGGTTCATCGTGTTTGTGCTTGGCGTAGTCAGTATTATCGGGAAGATAGATCATAAACTCGCCTTCGGCGATTTTGTTTTGCTTAGCGCGCGCAGCAAGTTCTTGGTATTCTTCTGAGGCATAATAGCGATTCTCGAGCTCCAGCGATTCAATCTCTAATTGCAGAACATCGCGCTCATAACGTTTGGCAACGAGACGTTGTTCTAGCTCCCAGTTCCTACTCATTGCTGAAATAGCGCTAAAGGTCCAAGCAAGACAGGCCAGGACAGCAAGCACGAAAAATAGGCGCTCACGAGACATGCCGTGTTTTAATCGATAATTAAGCCGGCGAAAGCTGGTTTTTATGCGTTCCATTTATGCTTTTTTATTATAGCATTTTATGCTAGAATGAGTCTAGCTCTTGGGGGCGTAGCTCAGGGGTTAGAGCAGTCGGCTCATAACCGATTGGTCGTTGGTTCGAAACCAACCGCCCCCACCAATGGACTGGGTTTTTTCTTTTCGAAAAAGAAAAAGTCCCAACGAAAAAGAAAATAGTATGAAAAGCATCTCAGGCGCATGTCCTGAGATGCTTTTTGTATACTACTAGGACCGTGAACAGTTGATGAGACCGTCGATATTATGATTAGCTAAAATCTTGACTTCGCCTTTTTCGTTGGTGATTTCGGTGGTTTTGAGACCAATGTTAGTCACTTTACCTTTAAAACCATCAGCTTGGACGATGACTGTATCGCCGACGCTAAATTGGTTTTCAACGATGATTGCAATTCCAGCGATGAAGTCTTTAATCATGTCTTGGAAAGCAAGCCCCACTACAGCCGTCATAATCCCAAGACCTGCAAGCAGTGAAGTGACGTTGACACCGAGGATAGATAGAACAACGAGTAAAATAATAATGAGGAAAAGGTATCTCAAAATACTCGAAAGGAGTTGGGAAATAGTTTTAATACGTTGCTTTCCGGCGGGGCTAGTCTTTTTACCGCCAGCACGGTTAAACACTACTTTAAGAATGCGCTTCAAGATGAGGTAGACGACGAGAACAAATAATATGTAGAGGGCAGAATTGACTAGTTTTTTGATGCCGATTTCGGTACCGAAAAAATTGAGTTCCATTCTATCTCTCCATTAGCTCGCTACTACTAGTGTCAAACTCGGAAAGTGAGACTTTTTTGATGGATGGATCTTCGTAAGTATTCCAATAGTAAGTCTTGGTCGCAGCAGAGAAGCCACCAGTGTAAACCGTTTTCTCAAAATCTCCACTAGCCATAGCGGCAGCACCATCAATCATTGCTACGCCGGCAAGTGTATGAAAGAGACGAGAAACATTTTCTTCTTCTGTAGATTTGGCTGGATAGTGCGTATTGAGATATGCAACACGAACAAAACGAGATGGGGAATAATAATCACCTGGAAGTCCGCGCATAAGTGAGCCAGAGCCGAAGGCGGTCATTTCTGCTTTACCCCAGGTAACTTTTTCTGGCTGTGGACTGGAAAGATTCATGTAGTTGCGAAGATTTTCTTTGTGCCAGCCATAGCCTGGTTGGTTTGTTAAGACATCTACGTCATTGTGAAAGATTTGCATACCTGCGCTAGTATATTCAACTACGATACTGCGAGTCTTGTCGCCAATAATCCAGTGAAGCATGGAAACAGGGTACTGGTTGTTAATTGGTTTTGCGATAATCGCAACATTCTTAAGAACGGATTCAACCTCGTCGACAGTTGAGAAGTTCATTGCAACCCAAAGTGGGAATTCGTAGGCGGAAATATTAGTTTTCCCTTCTACGGCAGATTTCTCATACTCGGCATAGCCTGGGAAATTTAGGCCGGCAATTGCAAGACCTGCTTCATTGCCGCAATCAAAATAAAGCGGAATATTTTCGGCAATAATAGCCATACCAATTACGGCATACTTTGGAGACACTTCGCCAAGGAAAGCAGAGTGATAGCGGTAACCTTTTGGCGTGACGACAATCTTTTGGCCATAGCCAACTGACCAGTCTAAATTTCTGCCAAAAAACATATTGCCTTTATCATCATTAAAACGTACACCAGTACACATTTAAACCTCCTTTATGTTTCCTGTATTATAGCATAAGCTGAATCAAAAAACTGCGAAACCTAAGACTTCGCAGTTCACAACACAAACGTATTAACAGCTTATTTCTTCTTGGAAAGAGTCAAGAAACCGTTTCTAGGATTCTCATTAACGACGCGATCTGCTGGAAGATCAACTGGAGTACCTTTTCCGCCGTCTTGAGTCTTGGTGAAGAAGTAAATAGTCTGCTTCTTGCCACCGCGAAGGGTAACTTCGGACTGACGTAGGTAGTAGGTAATTCCTTTACTGTTAGTATGTTGGTAGGCCATAATTCCTCCTTAGTTGTTGTACTTTTTATCTTATGACCCCGAGACGGAGATGTCAAGAGGTTTTTGCTAATTTTTGATAAATACTAATGCTAAACGGAGGAAAAGCCAGGAAAAAAGCCGGATGATTAATACTGCTGCAAAGATAAGACAGATAATGCCGATAAAGCCAGAAAGCGTAGGTGTCCAAACTGGAGAGGCGAAATCATAGCGAAAGAGCGCAGTGGAAGGAAGGGAAGCTACATAGGTATCTTCGATTCTTTCTTGAGTAGGGTATTTGTTAATCTCTCCTGTCATACAGTCAAGATATCCTTGACTATTCCAGGCCCAGCCATAAGCGATAGCAAGTGGTTTGCATACCTCCATAGCTTTGGCAAAGACGTTCCCATTAGGATTTGCATCGGTGCCAGCTTGGGCTTCTGCTGCAGCAAGCGCTTCAGAAGCTTTCCTATTGTATTGCTTTTCTAGATAGACTGGTCCCGTCCCAAAAGTAACGATAGAGGTGCCATTTTTCTCTATAACGTTAACAATAGTATGGGTGCGAGCAAAGGTTTGGAGTTTAAGAAGTGCTTCAGAAATGGCAGTTTCGTCGCCAGATTCGTCCGCCGTAGTAACATTGGCCTTGAGATTAGTCATTTCAATATGATCAAAACGGAGAAGAGTGGCTTCAATAAATAGGAGTAGGACAAAAATAATCAGAAGCTGCCAGGTCTTGACGTGCTTGAGTTTTTTCAGAGCGAGCCTTAAATCTTTTTTCTTTATACCACCCATAAGCTGCTATAATTATACCATGAATGTTTATATTTCTGGGATTTCTGGAACGGGGCTAGGACCGCTTGCTTTGATGGCACACAGCGCAGGCCTTGGTGTTTGCGGTTCGGATCTTGCTGAAGGTGCAGTTTCGCGAGAGCTCGCTAGCGCAGGAATAGAATTTGAGACGGGGAAACAAGATGGCTCGTACCTGCGCAAATGTTTCAATGGGGGAAAGGTGGATTGGTTCGTACATACATCAGCGTTACCAAAAGATCACCCAGAATTGGTCTTGGCGAAAAAATTAGGGCTTCGCATTTCTAAGCGCGACGAATTAATTGCTTACTTAGTGGAAAAGCTAGGACTGAAGATGGTTGCTGTGGCGGGAACGCACGGAAAGACAACTACGACTTCGATGATTGTTTGGACGGCGCTAAACCTGGGTCTGCCGATATCATATTTAGTTGGTACGACTCTGCCCTTTGCAGAGGCGGGGAAATATGACGCAAACTCAGATTTTTTGATTTACGAAGCAGACGAATACGACCGAAATTTTTTGCATTTCTTCCCTTGGCTGTCGGTAATTACAACTGTTTCTTACGACCACCCCGATATATATCCAACAAAGCTAGACTACCTGCAAGCATTTGCAAAATTTGAGGGGCAAAGTGAGCAGGTAATACACGGACGAGAATTCGAGGGTGACGCTGTATCGTTTAATGAGGATACCTTGGACTTTGCGGGAAAATTTAGTCTTGCTGGAAAAGCTAGACGGTATGATGCAAATCTAGCTATGCAAGCAATTTTTGAGATGATAGAAGAAGTCGATATGCAGACGGCAGAAAAGAACTTGATTGCAGGTGGGAAAGATTATGCTGGGCGAGTGATTGACGAAGATTTGATTATAGAAATTTTGAATGATTTTCCAGGAGTAGGAAGAAGGTTTGAGAGAATTACTGATGGGGTATACTCGGACTATGGGCATCATCCAGAAGAAATTGCAGCAACGATTGAAATGGCACTCGAGGAAGCTAAACGACTAGGGAAGTCGGGAGTGATAGCAATTTATGAGCCGCACCAAAACACTAGACAGCACGAAGTCTTTGATGGATATAAGGACGCGTTTTTAGGTATAGAAAAACTGTTCTGGCTACCAACATATCTAACGAGGGAAGATAAATCGCTAAAGATACTTACGCCTTCTGATTTTATTGCGAGCCTAGAAAATAGCGAGGCCGGAGAGCCGGCAGAAATGGACGATGCGCTAGCAAAAAAAATACACGAGTTACGTAATGAAGACAAACTAATATTATTGATGACGGCCGGCCCAGCGGATGCGTGGTTAAGGAGGAATTTTAATGAAAAAAGCATTTAAGTTTGTAGGTGTTGGGCTTGCGATAACTGTCATCGAATATATAATATATAGCTTGTTAATGATGCTCATGTTCGGTGGGAACACAGAGATGGCACCACTTGCGACAGGACTTTCTGGAACAGTGGCAATGATTGTCGCATTCATTATGCATAGTAAAATCACCTGGAAGGAGCGGGACCCTGGAAAATTTGGGGTGGTGAAATTTTTTGCATGGAATATTCTACTTGTAGCGTTAATTAGACCAGGACTAGCAGCTTTTTTTGAATTACCAATTGGGTTATATCAATTCGCATATATGATAACTTCTGCTATCCACCTGCCGTTTTCTTATGATTTTGTGGAGAGTACAGGAATATACGTTCTCGTAACAGCTGTTACGATGGTGCTAAACTTTATTTGCTATGAGAAAGTTGTCTTTGGAACGAAAGTTAAAGTTGAAGAAAATGAGAGGAAAGAGGTAGATGTGAAGAGCATTCGGAAGACCGGAGAAAAAGAGAAGCGTAAGGGCAAAGCCAATAACGACGCTGAAAAATAGGGCATTATTCTTGATAAGTTTATGTTTATAGAGGGAAACTGTTGTAAAAATCACAACAGCTACTAGCAGTATAATACCTAGTAGTCCGGTTTCTAGGAGGAGACTGACGTATTCGTTTTGGACGATTTCTTTGGGACCAATTTCATCTGGGGATACGCGATGCATAGCGGGCCCAGCGGAGCCAAGACCAGCGCCAATTAAAACATATTGTGGCGAAGTCGCCCAGGTTTTGATTGCTAGGGAATTAAGGCTGAGACGAGTATCAGTTGATTCGGCAACATATCCAGAAAATGAGGCGGCGTTAGAATCATAATTAGAGTTTTCTGGAGTAAAAACGACCATCGATTTGTGAGTACCTATATCGCTAGTTTGATTAGGATCATTTTCGGATTCCGTTGGGGTGGGATTTTTTATCTCTTCTGGACGCAGATCAATTACGCCAAGAGAAAGCTGATGAATCGCCTTGGTGGTGCCAGCAACAAAAGTGTCTGAGGTCGGGCCAAGAACTGAAAGAAAACCAAAACAGACGATGCTAACTATAAGGGAAATAAAGGCATAAGCAATTGGCCTAATAACCATAGATTTTTTCTTTGTAAGTATTAGCATTAGGACGAATGCGATAATAAAAGCATAGATTGCGCCACGGGAGAGTGTAAGGAATAACGTAGTGGTTAAGAAGAGCGTGAGTAAGGTCGAGCCACGTTTTTTCATGAGCAGATAAAAGGAGAGGAGGACTGGTGCCAATAAGAGATTACCCATAAACTGTGGTTCAATAGCAAAACCACTAGGGTGGGGAAACCCAAAAGTCGAAGAAACACAGCCACGACAGAGAAGAGTAGCGTCACGAGAAACACCTGCTACATCTAGAATACATTGGAACCAGCAGAATGCAGCCACCGCTGTAGCAGAAATAAGCAGCGTCTTTATTAGGGAAGTGCGAAGTTTTTTCTGCTTGTCATTTTTCAGATAATAGATAATCATTAACGCGGCAAAAACCAACAGCCAAAACAGTCCAGCCGTAAGAAGTGCGCGTGGGCGATTTTCCGACCAGAGAATCGTTAAAGAAAAATAGGCTGGCAAAACTGCGGTAATGAGAAGTTTTTTCTTGCCGTAATAATTATAAATATCCTTAACTTGTGGGAGAGAAATGATAAAGAATAGAACTAGCCAAATTTCTGGAAGGGAAAGCTCGAAATTCATATAGTCATTACTACCAAACGAGATGATCGGGAAATATGAGAAAAAGAATACTAACGGAAAGAGAATTAATAAGGCTTTACAAATTTTTTTACTATAAAGTTTTAAGTTTTTCATTAACTAGCTCCTTGATTTTTGTTTTAAAAATTTTTTTATCGAATGCAAGTGTTGTATTTTTTACAACATCTGACGGAAAGCTTGCTGAATTATTACGTCTAATCGACTTAAATACTTGCATGGCTTCGACTAGGGAACTTGCGGTTTGTTTATCGAAGAATAGTCCGTTAGTTTTTGGCTTAATATAATCGAGTGCACCACCTTTACCATAGGCAATCACAGGAATGCCACAAGCCATAGCTTCGATTGGCGCTAATCCAAATGGCTCGCAGCTCGGAAAGAGATAAACATCAGACTCCTGCAAGTACTTTTTCAGCTTATCTTGTGGCATAGTATCAAGGAATCTAATGTTTGGGGCACCATTTGCAATTTTTACTAAATTATTATGTTCTGGACCGCTACCAATTACGGTGAGGTTCGCCCCAGTTTTAAGACAGGCTTTAACACAAATATCAAGACGTTTCCAGTTGACTTGTCTGGAAGTTGTGATGTAATTTATAGCCTCATTAGCTTGACTTTTTTCATGTCTTATTTCCCTACTTGTGGACAATCCTGTGGAAAACTTTTTTAGATCTACTGGTGGGTAAATAATGACTGATTCCCTTTTGTAGTATTTCTTAATTTCTTCGGCGGCGTAATTAGATATGGTAATAAATTGGTCTGGAGCTTGCGCAGCGCGAAAATCTTTTTTCCTCAGAGGTTTTACAAAAATCTTAAGCGCAAGCCTGGCAAGCGGATTCATAATGCCGAAGCCTGGGTTTTCCAGATACTCGTCATATTTGCCCCAATAATACTGCGTTGGGACATGACAATAACAGAGGTGTAGACAATGGTGTTCGGATTGTTCGGTATTGTCTGATTTTGTTCGGTTTTTCTCTGTTTTTGACTTAGTTTTAACAGCTTTTGCTTCAGCACCGGTAACAGAAACCACTAGATCATAGTCAGATAGATCTAAATGCGAGAAATACCTTTGGCGAAGCGGTCCAAGAATTTTGCGTAGACGTACCGGAAAGATTTGCAACCAACCAGTACGAACGTCGGCATCCTTAAACCAATCAATTCCCTTTTTACTATATTGGGATGTATAGATTGGTGCGTCTGGATACATTTCGTGAAGAGCAAGAAGTACCGATTCTGCACCGCCAACCGTAGTGAGCCAATCACAAACGAGTGCAACCTTCATTATTTAGCGCCTTTTCTAAGGATTACTGCGCCAATAGTCTTAAATAGAATACTAATATCGAGCCAGACAGACCAATTCTGGACGTAGTAAAGATCTAGTGCGCGACGCTCTTCAAAAGAAATATCGCGGCGACCAGAGACTTGTGCTAATCCGGTAAGGCCAGATTTGACCGAGAGCAGAAGAGAGCGATCGCCATAATTGCGTAATTCACCTGGTACAAGAGCGCGTGGTCCAACTAGAGCAATATCGCCTTTTACAACATTAACTAGCTGCGGAAGTTCGTCCAGTGAGGAGGCGCGCAAGAAATGTCCAACATGTGTAATTCTAGGGTCGTTAGGAATATAATCTCCACCTACGCGATACTTTTCGATTAGATCCTCTCGTCCCATTTTTTTGAAGGCTTCTTCTGGAGACATACCGGAAAATTCTGACTTCATGGAACGGAACTTGTAGATTTTTACTTTTTGGTTGTAGCGCGATAGGCGATAAGAAGCATAAACGGCTGGGTGTCTTGGATCGGATAGTTTAACAATAAGCCAAATAACGCCCATTGGGATTGCTGCAATAATAAGCATGAGTCCGCCGATAACAATGTCCATAGCGCGTTTAATAATACGGGCTCCACCGACTAATGGAGTGACCTTGACGGAAATTGCTGGAGTATCGCCAATAAGTTCGAGCTTTCCAATGTGCGATGACAATGATGATTCTGGTGGGACGAAGTAATAGAGGATATGATTTTTGACACATTGACCATAGATATATTCACTTCCCTGTTCTTCCGTTTGAAAAACTACATCAGCTTCTGTCTCAGAAAGTGCTTCTTTAAGGGATGAATACCGCTTGTTTAGGAAGTCGTCAGGAATGTAACTTTTATTAGCTACAACGCCAGCAAGCGTATACCCATCTTCTGGAAAGTCGGCGATGTGATCAATGAGGCGTTCCGTATTAGGATGGTTTCCGATAATAACGGCACGAAGTGTGCCGAGGTTTTTCCTAGCAAGACGAGCACGGAAAAGATGAATTGCTCCGCGAAAAAGGCATAGCATAATGAAACAAAGCAGCGCCGCATAGACTGCAACCATACGAGTTGGGAAGAGATTATTGTGGCCAAAGAAATCATAAGAGATTAATGCCATTATACCTAAAATGGAAGCAAGAAATAGACGAGTTAGTTCTGCAGTACGGGAATGGCTCAAGATAACTGCTTTGTTATAAAGGCCGAGGAAGGCATTGAGGATAATCCAGACTGGGATTAATAGGACAATAGTAGAAATAAAGGATGCTGGTTCGGCCTCAAAGTAATATGGACGATTATCAATGTGAACACGGGCGAGATATGCCACTAAAAATGCGGCCACGATAGCGACAGCATCGGCAAAAACGAGGACAACACGAAAGATTAGCCCTGGGTCTTTTTTCATAACTATTATTATACCATTTTTATAGTATAATTAGAACAGATAAGAGGTACGAAATGAAAATATTAGTAACAGGTGGAACCGGATACATTGGAAGTCACACAACAGTTCAATTGATTAAGGCTGGGCACGAAGTGATAATTATTGATAATTTGATTAATTCTAAGGAAAGCGTCTTAGACAAAATTGCAGAGATTACCGACGTAAGGCCTAAGTTTTATAACGTAGATTTATTAGACAATGACGCATTGCAAAAGGTGTTTTCCGAAAACAGTTTTGATGTTGTAATGCATTTTGCAGGACTAAAAGCCGTAGCCGAGAGCGTAGAACAGCCGATTAAATACTACGAGAATAATATTGTAGGGACAATTAATCTGCTAAAAGCAATGCAGAAATATAACGTGAAAAAAATAATCTTCTCGTCGTCGGCAACCGTGTACGGCGAGCCAGAGAATCTGCCTATTACGGAAGATGCCAAGACGGGGCGCGGCATCACTAATCCTTATGGTAGAACGAAATATATGATAGAGGAAATACTAAAAGATGTTTGTACTGCCGATAAAGATTTTGAGGTGACAATCCTAAGATATTTTAATCCAGTTGGTGCACATGAGTCCGGGAAACTTGGTGAGGATCCGAATGGAATACCAAATAATCTAATGCCAATCGTAATGAAGGTGGCGCGAGGTGAATATCCGGAGCTTTCCGTATACGGAGATGATTATTCGACTCCAGACGGAACATGCATTCGTGACTATATACATGTGGTAGATTTAGCCAATGGACATATTGCGGCGCTAGAAAAAATGAAGAATGGTGCACAGGTTTATAATCTCGGAACCGGTAAGGGCACGAGCGTGCTAGAAATGATTGCTGCATTTGAAAAAGCTAGCGAAACAAAACTGCCTTATAAAATAGTTCAACGACGAGCTGGGGATTTGCCATGTCTTTTATGTAAGCCTATAAAAGCCGAGGTAGAGCTAGGCTGGAAAGCAGAGCGCTCTATTGACGATGCGATGCGAGATACATTAAACTTCCTGCGCAATAATTAAGTAAGTCGCCACACCTAGGGACGGATTTTAGAGTAGGCGTTCCAGGCAAATTTAAAGATGTTTTTGTGCGCTAAAAGACTCTGCATGGCAAGTTTATCGCGTTTTGTGGCATGCGGATTTTTAAAGACGTGTTTCTTGTTTTTTACCAAATATGTAATAATTTCCTGTTCTTTTTGAAGCGTATTGGCGTCTGGATTTTTGATCTGGACGAGCTGGCGTAAAACAGAAAACCGGGCATGCATACGACGAAGATTTGCTGTGTTCAGTAGGTATGGGAACTTTTTCTCAATATCGTCGCACATTTCGTCGGTAAGCCTAATAATATCAAACTTTTTTTCGGAGAACTCGCTACTAGAAATTGATGAGGCGTGTTTAACGTAAATGTATTTTGCTTCGGGACCGAAGGCGATGCGGGGAGATTTTTCGATAACCTTGTAAGTCGTACCAAGATCTTCGTGGAGAGCGCCAACTGGGAATTCAATTCCCTGCCATAAATTCTTATGGTATAGTTTGGCATAAGCAACGACTGTGAAGCCTTCTTCGCGGAGCATGCGACCTAGAGTTTCTTCTGTGCTCATAGCTTTTTCTGGGTAATCCGCCGAGTAGTTGATGGTC
>JAZLDZ010000070.1:0-3149 GCA_045615025.1 Candidatus Nanosyncoccus sp.
ATAGTCACTATTATATCTGGAGCAAAGAGCTTGACGGCACATTCCTTAGGGAATATTTCATCAAAGATTGCGGCGAGGAAAAACCTAGCAAATTACTTGGTGATTTGTACAGATTCCGCGATCGCACGCACATCGAGCTTATTTATGGGGACACAGAAGCTGTGCAAATGGCAACAATGCACACCAAACTTAATTAATGATTAGAATGCAAAAGACCCGCGACTTGCGGGTCTTTTTAGATAAGATAATACGCGGTAATTAGAAGTTACCTTGTTTGTCACACGGTAATTAGAAATTGCCCATTAGGCATTTTGCAAAATGATGCTTTAACCATGGCGATTTTGCCTTCAACTACAGCAGAGAATAGCTCTTTCGAGTAGCTTTTTATAGTCTCTCCGTTCGAGAGTTTTAATAAGGTTTCGTAATGAAAATCATCGTAAGCAGTTCCATTTTTGTACCTTAAAAATGGCACTACTTCCTTTTTCACGACAAACACTTCCATCTCTGTTTTTCCAGTATGAAAAGCGTCCATTTTGACACGTTTCTTGCTAGAAGTTCCTGTGTATTCAGATTTTTTTCTGGCTCTTACCATTTCTTATCCCTCCAAAAGTTCAAACTACAACAGTTCCATCTATTATTATATCACACATCAGTAAAAAAGTCAATAGATATGCCATTGACAGATGTCGACGTCTATGCTATAATACACCGATAGGGTGAGTGCATATTAAAAATTAGGAGGTGTATTTTTATGAGTAACAAACATAGATGGCTTTTGGCCATCTTAATAATTCTGTCGCTACTCAGCGTTTTGTTAAATCCTGATGCGACAATTATCGTCGATGCTAAAACGACGTATCCGTATATCACGCAGGATCTACTAGATTATCGTCCGCTCGAGGAGAAATTCTCCGAGTTTAGTGAAGATTTTCGCCTAAGTGATATCGAAGCACAGATGCAAAGCTACAATAAAAAGTATCGAAGCTACGTCTATCTATGGAGTGCAGATCTGGACGTTTCTCCGGGCACGATTATCTATGATGACTACATGTCCGAGGATAAGGATCCGACTACGAGAGTCGTCATCAGTGTTCCAAAAATTAACCAGAACCATGCCAAGTCTAATCTTCTAAAAGATTACGGCGTATTTGAGGTACTGTCTTACTATCAGACTATGGGTCAATATGAATATTGGCGAGCGGAAGCCAAACTTTGCATCTATAACAAAGCGATGCTTCGAGAGGGCCATCCAGTCAAAGTAGATGTAAATTCAAGCGTACTCTCTCCGTTCGTAGAAACATCGATTCCACTGTTGTCATACGAATACTGTACTGACGACTACAAAACGGAGGAAGAGTTGCTCGAAGAAGAGGCATACACTGGTGAATATCTCTATGCGTATTACGGAAACGACTATTTGATGCCTGTCGACATCGAAAAAACCGTATTTACCGCAAATAGTTTCGATTTCTCAGAGGTCGATCTAAAAATCCTTGCAAGATATGCCGAAAAATTAAACATTGCCACGAGAAAACCACCAGAGCAGCTGTATAACGACGCCCATACTTGCTTTGACTTCTTTACGTTCTTCAGAGATCCCGAAGAAGGCGCGTTGGATGGAATTTACGAGCTTAGAAATGCCGACGATAGATCGGATGATTACATCGGATTTATTTACATAAACGATGAAACCGTCATTGCGGTAAAAACCGACGAAATCCTAATTGGCATTTCTGCACGCAGCAACGCGCTCGAAGATAAAGTTAGTGTTGATACGGACCGGCTCTACATCGCGTCGTATTTTAAAGATGAATCAAAAAATCCAAAAACAATTAATATCGACTCAAGATTCCCTAGCATCACCAAAGAAACATTAGAAAAACTAATATACCTCCTATACAATTCAGAGATTGACTTAGACAATTTAAACGTCAATAGTCTCAATCTGGAATAAGGGGGTAGCCCTCGGAATTTCCGAGGGCTTTTTATGCCAAAATACTCTTTACAACTCTTAAAAATTCGTATAAAATAGTAGTAAGTGTCTGGAGCTGGTTTTTATTAGTGCTCCTGACAAATTAATAATAAAGGAGATAATAAAGAATGGCAGATTTTGACCGTTCCAAACCTCACATTAACGTAGGTACCATGGGCCACGTCGACCACGGTAAAACTACTCTTACTGCTGCAATTACCGCAGTTCTAGCAAAGAAACTTCCTTCCGAAGTTAACAAACCAGTTGCTTACGACCAGATCGATAATGCTCCTGAGGAAAAAGCTCGTGGTATTACCATCGCTACTTCTCACCAGGAATACGAATCTGAGAAGCGTCACTACGCACACGTTGATATGCCAGGCCACGCCGACTACATCAAGAACATGATTACCGGTGCTGCTCAGATTGATGGTGCTATCCTCGTTGTTGCTGCTAACGATGGTCCACTTCCACAGACCCGTGAGCACGTTCTCTTGGCTCACCAGGTTAACGTTCCAAAAATCATCGTATTTTTGAACAAAATGGACCTTGCTGACCCAGAACTCGTTGAGCTCGTCGAAATGGATGTCCGTGAACTTCTTAACAAGTACGGCTTCGATGGCGACAACGCTCCAATCATCAAGGGTTCTGCTACTAAGGCTCTTGAAGGCGATCCAGAAAACGAACAAGCTATCATGGATCTCGTCAAAGCTATGGACGAATACTTCGACATCCCAGAACACGATCTCGACAAGCCATTCCTTATGCCTATCGAGGACGTCTTCTCCATCAAGGGTCGTGGTACTGTTGCTACTGGTCGTATCGAGCAGGGTGTTGTTAAGCTTAACGACGAAGTTGAAATCGTTGGTCTTAAAGAAACCCAGAAATCTGTTGTTACCGGTATCGAAGCCTTCCACAAGACTCTCGATCAAGGTCAAGCAGGCGATAACGCAGGTATTCTTCTCCGCGGTATCGAGCGCGAGCAGATTGAACGTGGTCAGGTTATTGCAAAACCAGGTTCTATCACTCCACACACCGAATTTGAAGGTGAAGTTTATATCTTGAAGAAAGAGGAAGGCGGTCGCCACACTCCATTCTCGAAGGGTTATAAGCCACAGTTCTACTTCCGCACCACCGATGTTACTGGTGAAGTTGAGCTTCCAGCAGACAAAGAAAT
>JAZLDZ010000071.1:0-4385 GCA_045615025.1 Candidatus Nanosyncoccus sp.
CTGAAATCTACTCTCTAGTTTATCAATATTTCCCTTCGCCACCGCAGAAAAATCCACCTCAAGGTATCGCGAAATCCCCGCAAGATACCACAACACATCCCCGAGCTCTTTAACTATCTCTCCTTTATCTTCCTCAGTAAATTTTCCCTGTTTGTCTCTAATAATTTTCTTTACCTTATCCGCCGTTTCTCCTGCTTCTCCAGATAGACCCAGCACTTTCTCTAAAAACCCCGCTTCAGACAAATTCGTCATCTTCTCTGGCTCATCAAAACAGTCATACTTTGTCGCCTTTTTTTGATATTCATCAAAATCCATTTTACCTCGCTTTCTTTCCTCTATTTTACGTCCACAAATCCCCCCACGCAAGCACAAGCGCGCATTAAAAAACGCCCCACTCGGCGTTTCTATTGAGCGTCCTCGCAGTTTGTCCGCTCAAACTTACCCCTATTATATATCACCACGTGAATAATTTCAACCCCAAATTGCTCATGGCAAAAATATATTACAACACATTTTTTAGCAAAAACGTATTGACAAACCTAAAGCGGTATGATATAATCTAAGCATAACTTTAACAGTTGGTGGGCAGAAACGGAGCATTTAATATGGCTGGTACTAAAGCTGGTGGTCTTAAAGCCGCCGACACCAACCGCACTAAATACGGTAAAGAGTTTTACTCTCAAATCGGCCGCAAAGGTGGCAAAAATGGTCACACTGGCGGTTTCGCCGCTAACCCTGCTCTAGCACGTATTGCTGGCGCTAAAGGCGGTCGTATTTCCCGTCGCGGTCCTGCTAAAAAATCTGCTTAATGGATTTTAAAAAATAACCAAAAGAGCCTTGAAAACAGGCTCTTTTTTTGATAAAATAGGACGGTGTGGTCCTAGGACTCGTATTTTAAAATGGGGGTGATAAAATGTTGCAAACCATTACAGAAGTTAAGACTCTTTTCTCTTTTCCAGAGAAAGAATATAAGTTAGCAGGCGGAGTAGCCTTACTTACTCCATCACTTTCCGTCGCTAATGTGACGGGGAGAATACCTACAAACGAAAGTGAGAAGATCGGTTTCCTCCTCAGGTCAAGAAACGGCGCAAATGACCGTTTTTGGGAATTACATTATCCCGTCGACACTGCCCAGACCTATCTTGGGCTTAAACTGCTTAGCGAATGCCCGGTAGTCGAAGAGGACACTCTCTGTGCATGCTATTATGCTATGGGAGACGAATTAAACGATACCGCTCGACACTACATTGCCAGCCTCAAGGATTCTGGCTTTAAAAATGTAGAAAAATGTCGCCTGAAACTCCTTAATGAGAACTTTGAGAAGCATTACTTTTCAAAGGTATTCTTACGCGCCCTTGCTAGGGGCGATGTTGTAACCAAAGTCAAACTACCCTGCATTAAGCAGGCTGTAGTCTAAGGACATACCACACAACTTGGGCGGCTATACTAGCCGTCCTTTTTCAAGCCTTTGATTAGCGTAAATTTCAGAAAGAAAAGCTGTCAGAGTGGTATTTTCTCTTGCCGAAGCGCTATTACTAATAGAGCGAGGCAAGAAAAATACCGCTATGGCGGCTTTTCCTTTTGAAATTTTGGTGGAGTGCTGAGATGGGGGGACATCCAGCACCCCATGTATGGTGGGGTTATGTGGACTTGAACCACAGACCTCGTCATTATCAGTGACGCGCTCTAACCAGCTGAGCTATAACCCCGTGCTCCTGGTTATGGTGGAGTAACAGGGATTCAAACCCTGGACCTCCGCCTTGCAAAGGCGGCGCTCTAATCAGCTGAGCTATTACCCCATATCAAGGTGCTTTCCTAATTTTACACTATCTTTTTATAAAAATCAAGTGTATAATAAACATATGGATTGGAATTTTAGTTTTGGTTGGTTCTTCCTCGGCGTTCTCATTCTCGCCTCTGGTACCGCCATCACAGTTTTTTATCAAAAAATCGCCGACAATCTTGCTGGCGGTGTTTCTTCATATAACAAAGTAAAGCTTTTTGGTATCATCACCGCCGCTGTCGGTTTTCTTATCATGGCAAATCTCCATACTCTAGTTCTTTCTCTATTTGTCAACCTCGTATTTAACCGTTAACTTCGCCCTTCTTTAGATCAAAATTCCCTCTAAATCAGCATGTCTAGTTACTAGTCAAATCTCCCATAATAGACTCCCGACTCTAATCCACCTCCCCTAGCTTGTACTAGCTCATCTACCGTCACAAAAGTGAATCCTGCCGCCTTTAAGCCATCTATTATTCTTTCCGCCCCTTCTATGCTTGTTTCATAGATATCATGCATTAATATCACCGCATTCCCTCTTATTACGCCAAACGTTCTATCCTGCATCATCTGCGGATTGTTTGATGCCCAATCTTCCGTGTCTATACTCCAACCAATCATCGGTACGCCTACTATATTTTTTACCGTATCCGATACCTCACCATACGGCGGTCGTAAATATTTTATGCAGTTTGCCTTCCCTTCTATTGCGCAAATTGCTTGTTCAGCGCCAATCACCTCTGCTCTGGCCTCACTTTCTCCTAACTTGGCTAGATTTTGATGATTCATCGTATGACTCTCCACCTCATGTCCATCTTCAATCTCTCTTCTAATTAGATCCGGATATACATTTGCATTTCTCCCTAATACGAAGAATGTGGCCTTTACTCGCCTTTCTTTTAAGGCATCAAGTAATCTACCCGTATATTCCGATGGCCCATCATCAAATGTCAAAGCGATTATTTTTCCCGCTCCAATCTGTTCCACCTCAGAAGCACCTTCTACCTCACCTACTGCCTCATCTCTATTCTCTCCATTAAAGACCTCCTGCTCTCCAGTTCCATCATCTTCCACCCCCTTATTGCTACCGCTTAACCCTAATATTATCAGAAGAAACACAATTATTACCGCTATTATAGCGAGTACAATTTTTAACCATGGATAGCTTTTGAAAATATCTCTTTTTTTCTCTCTTATAGACATTGTTTTGCCCACTCGTACATCGCAATCCCACTTGCTACACCTACATTAACCGAGCGTGTACTTCCAAAACTAGATATTTCCCTAATATCATCGCATTTCTCTAATAGTTCAGATGTCAATCCATCGCTCTCTCCACCGAACACCAGTGTTGTATTTTGAGCAAATTTTTTAACTTCAAGCGGCTTCACCCCTGGTACATGATTTTCTATCGCCACTATTTCCCTACCCCGTTTTCTCTGATCGGCAACAAATTCTTCTATCGTATCCCAGTGCAAAATCTCTAAGTACTTATCTGTACACATTGCCCCTCTGCGATTATATTTCTTCTTTCCAACAATATGTACTCTAGAGACATTAAAATTATTCGCATTTCTTACAATCGTTCCCGCATTGAAATCATGACTTACATTTTCAATTGCCACTTCTAACGCGCTTCGTTTCTCGTCTAGCCGACTAAAGACCTCATCATTAGAAAGTCCTTTGTACTCATCAATCAAGTTTCTCGTATCTTCTTCCATATCTGTCCTTATTCTATCATAAAAATACCCCCGAGTTACTCGGAGGTATCATCTTTCGTTTCTGGGATGAGTTCTACTCTTCCAAAGCCGAGCGCCAGCCCTTCTTTCTGCAAAATACGTTTAGCTTCTTTCAGCAAAAGATCATAGGGGTCATGGCCATATTCGCCACAAGCTTTCCTCATCTTTCTTGCGTCTAAATCAAGACGCACTTTCATTTGTCTTGGCGTTGGCATAGTGCCGAGATCCTTCATTAACTCAGCAATTAACCCCGCCTGTCTCATAAACTCATCTTTTTCTTCTAATTTGCCCAAGATGGCTTCCAGCCTCTCTTGTGGTGTCTTAGGTTTTTCGTAGATCATCTTCCCACCTCCTAAACTTCTTTACCGCAACAGTAACTCTTTTCATTATATCACAAAATCCCATTTTTGTCCAGAAAAATCCTCCCCAGTGAGGGAGGATTAATTTTATGCTATTCAGTTTGGTATACTGTGATATCAACCCTTGCCGTCAATCCGCCATATTCTAAGAGATAGGACTTCGAACTGCCCCCATCAAAATTCACTGATACTCCAATTTCAGGAAGCAACTTAGAAAGCTGCGCAATCTTGCCATCTTCACCAAGCATCTCCACAATTTGGTCTACCGTCTGTCCAATCTGACTTTTCTGAGACTCCTGCTCTATCTGTCCCGGTTGTTCATCAACTTTCTCCGGCTGAATTTCCACTTCCTCTGGCTGGACTTCAACTTTCTCCGGCTGGACTTCAACCTTCTCCGGCAGAACTTCTACTTTCTCTGGCTGAACCTCCGCTCTCTTTGGTCGCCCACGCCTTTTCTTTTCGACAACAACCTTCTCTGTTACCTCTGTAGCGTTGGTCTCCTCTGTA
>JAZLDZ010000072.1:0-23694 GCA_045615025.1 Candidatus Nanosyncoccus sp.
GGTGGCAAAGAATTACATGGCGAAGTAACAGTTAATACTAGTAAAAATGCGGCGGTCGGCCTACTTTGCGCTAGTCTACTTAACTCTGGCAAGACTACTCTAAAACATCTTGCCCGTATCGAAGAAGTTTTTCGTATTATCGAAGTCCTAGAATCCATCGGCGTTAAATGTCGTTGGACCAACCGTCATCGCGACTTAGAAATTATATCACCACGTGAATTAAAATTACAAAATCTAGACATTGCCGCTGCACGTCGTACACGCTCGATTATTATGTTTTTAGGGCCTCTGCTTCACAAATACAAAAAATTTAAATTACCTTATGCTGGCGGCTGTTCTCTCGGTGTGCGCACCGTTGAGCCTCACCTTCGCGCGCTTTCTCATTTTGGCCTAGAAGTTGACGGCCGTACCGAAAGTGGTTTTTACCTTGCAACTGTCAAAAAGTTCAAAGAGAAAAATCCCCGCATCGTTCTTACCGAGCGTGGTGACACCGTCACGGAAAATATTCTGATGGCAGCAGCGCTCCATCCTGGCAAAACCACTATTGTTGGCGCTTCACCAAATTACATGGTACAAGACGTTTGTTTCTTCCTAGAGTCATTGGGCGTGAAGATTAAAGGTATCGGCACTACTACGCTTACCGTTTATGGCAAATCCGAAATTGACGAAGATATCGAATATGCTCCGTCCGAAGATCCAATCGAGGCGATGTCATTTATTGCTGCAGCCCTTACCACTCATTCCGAAATCACTATTCGCCGCGCGCCAATCGAATTTCTAGAAATCGAACTAGAAATCTTAAAAAGCATGAGTGCCAACATCCGCCGCAGTAAGGAATATTTTGCAAACAACGGTCGCACGCGCCTAGTTGATCTTAGTATCAAGAAATCCGACCTAGTTGCTCCGACTGACAAAATCCATCCGATGCCATTCCCGGGACTTAACATCGATAACCTACCATTCTTTTCCGTTATTGCTGCTTCTGCTCGTGGACGCACCTTGATTCATGACTGGGTTTTTGAAAATCGCGCTGTCTATACTACCGATCTTACCAAGTTAAACGCTCGCGTCGAGTTGCTCGATGCGCACCGCGTTTACGTCGAAGGACCAACCAATTGGCGTCCAGCCGAACTTGTCGCGCCACCAGCTCTCCGCCCCGCGGTTGTTATTCTAATTGCGATGCTCGCTGCGCCAGGTGCTTCGATTTTAAGAAATACTTATCCGATTGATCGCGGCTATCAAG
This sequence comes from Candidatus Nanosyncoccus sp., assembly GCA_045615025.1. Taxonomy (GTDB): domain Bacteria; phylum Patescibacteriota; class Saccharimonadia; order Saccharimonadales; family Saccharimonadaceae; genus Nanosyncoccus. The sequence goes on from JAZLDZ010000072.1 coordinate 1,244, forward strand.
ATTTTGCCGCACGCCTCCGTCAGCTCGGCGCCGACATTGCGCCTCTTGCTGGTATTTAATGATATAATATATTGCATGAATTTTGACGATGCCCCAGAGCATATTTTAAAGGGTTTGAACCCTCCTCAGAAAGAGGCGGTCAAAACCGTAAATGGCCCGCTCTTGATTCTTGCTGGCGCCGGTTCTGGAAAGACTAAAACTCTGACTCATCGCATCGCCAATTTACTTTGCCACGGCGTCCCCGAACGCAACATCCTCGCGGTTACTTTCACTAACAAGGCTGCCGGAGAAATGCGCGAGCGGTTGTGGCGGCTGACAACAGAATCTAGTCAGCCATCGCGCTCTTTTATGCCCTATATGGGTACTTTCCACTCCATCTGCGTTCGCATTTTACACATCGAGCATCTCGCCGCCGGCCTTGATTCTAATTTTGTTATTTATGATACCGACGACCAAGTTTCGCTCATTCGTCGCATCATAAAAACTCATCATTTCGAGTCGAAGTCGCTAAAACCAAAATCTATCCAAAACGCTATTTCTACCGCCAAAAATAACGATATAGATCCAGACGAATATTTAGCTTCTGCAACTTACCCAAATCAAAAACAAATTGCCAAAATCTACGCACTTTATGAACAGGAAAAACACAAAGCTTCTGCGCTCGATTTTGACGACCTTCTACTTGAGACAGTTAAGCTTTTTCACGAGAACAAAGACCTTTGTAAAAAGTGGCAAGATCGTTTCCATTATATTTTAATTGACGAGTATCAAGACACTAACTCGATTCAGTATCAGCTCATCAAACTACTAGTGAACAAAGAAAGAAACATCTGTGTAGTTGGCGACGATTGGCAGAGCATTTATTCTTGGCGCGGTGCTGACTTTACCAATATTTTGCGTTTTGAAAAAGACTTTCCTGGTGCCAAAGTTATTAAGCTCGAACAAAATTATCGTAGCACTGGCAACATTCTGAAAGCTTCGCAAAAAATCATCAAGAACAATCAAACTCGTACCGACAAAACTCTTTTCACCGAGACAGGGAACGGCGAGCCAATTACGATTCAAGGCATGAGTGACGAGGCAATGGAAGCGCAGTGGGTTGCAACCACAATCATGTCCGAACGAGGCAAGAAAAAGCGTAATTATTCCGATTTTGCAATTTTATATCGCACTAACGCCCAGTCCTATACTTTTGAAAAAGCATTCATCGCTATGCATATTCCATACAAAATTATTGGTGGCGTGCGCTTCTATGATCGCAAAGAAGTAAAAGACGTTCTTGCGATTCTAAAAGTTCTAGTTAATCCACATGACCGCGTTAGCTTGGAACGCATAGCTAAAAATGTTCTTTCCGGCATCGGTGAGGCCAGCCTCAAGAAAATCTTTGACCGACTAGACGCTATTATGACGACTCATCCCGACGAGAATCCTTTATCGAATCCAGATCTTCCGGATGGCCTGCCTGCGCGTGCTAAGAACTCACTAATGCGCCTTCAGAATTTTCTAAAAACTGCATACGACAAAGAACGCACCCCTACCGAAATTGTGCAGTATGCAATTTCCTATTTTGGTTTCCGTGCACTTCTAGATGACGGTACGCCCAGCGGCGAAGATCGACTAGAGAACCTTAATGTACTTGCGGGTAACGCCGACCCATACCAAACTTTGGATGAATTTCTTGCTGATGCAGCATTAATGTCTTCAGCCGACGAAGCTTCGGACAAGCATTCCGTAACCTTGATGACTCTTCATGCAGCAAAAGGCCTAGAATTTCCAGTTGTCTTTATGGTAGGTATGGAAGAAGGACTTTTCCCAAGCGAGCGCTCCGACTCTCTTGCTGATATCGAAGAAGAACGCCGCCTTGCCTACGTTGGTATGACTCGAGCTAAGGAAGAATTATTCCTAACTTTTGCCAAATCTCGATTCACTTTCGGTTCTCGCAATCTTGCCTCGCCATCACGCTTTCTTATCGAGCTTGGTTTTAATCCCTATGGCAGCAATGATTATAGCTCTGATTCAGACTTTGGCTCCAATATCGATTCGGACTTTGGCTCCAGCATCCATGCCATAAGCGCCGGCTCAAGGAAAAAAGCCAAACCTTTTGACCCATGGAATGACAATACAGAATTTTTCGAAGACGACCCATTCCCAGATGAAGGACCAATTTATTCCTAGACTATGTTATAATTATAATAATTTTAAGGAGCCATATCGTGACAAATTCAACCGCCAAACAGCCAAGCAAAAACGACAAAAGCAACAATGTTCGCCGTATTCTCTTTTTCTTTGTGGCCGTTCTATTGTGTCTTGCATTAGCTTCGCTTTTCACCCCAAATACTAAGACCGAAGAAATTGCCCTATCCGAAGTAATTGCCCGCGCTAACGACGAAAATGGCGACATCAAGAAAATTACCGTGTCTGGCTCTGAACTTAAAATTACCCTAAAAGGTAAAGATCAACCGACTTTAGTTTCTAGAAAAGACCCATCTGGCACGCTTTATGACCAAGGTTTAATTAATCATTGCGAGGATAAAAGCGGCGAAGAATTAACAAAATGCCAGGAGAAATACCCAGTCATAGAATATGTCGAAGTCTCAAAATTCTGGGAAAATTTCTTAGACATTGCACTAGTAGTATTGCCAATTGTTGCGATAGTAGGGTTCTTTATTTATATGGTTCGCCAAGCACAATCTATGAACAATCAATCTATGGGCTTTGGCAAGGCAAAAGCTAAACTTTATGGTCCCGATAAAAAGAAAGTCAAATTTGAAGATGTAGCCGGCAACGAAGCTGCCAAACAAGATTTAACCGAAATCGTCGACTTCCTTAAAAACCCTAAAAAATATGAGAAACTTGGTGCTAAGATTCCACGCGGTGTTTTACTTGCTGGTGAGCCTGGTACAGGAAAAACTCTCATGGCCCGTGCCGTCGCTGGCGAAGCCAATGTTCCGTTCTTCTCGATTTCTGGTTCGGAATTTGCCGAGATGTTTGTCGGTGTCGGCGCTTCTCGTGTCCGCGATTTGTTCAGCAAAGCAAAAAAGAACGCGCCTTCCATTATCTTTATCGATGAGATTGACGCCGTAGCGCACAAACGCGACGCTCGCGGTGGCGCTGGCCGGGAAGACGAGCAGACTCTTAACCAGATTCTCGTCGAAATGGATGGATTTGACAACGATTCTGGCGTCATCGTCATGGCGGCAACTAACCGTGTTGATATGCTCGACAAGGCTCTCCTCCGTCCAGGACGCTTCGATCGCCATGTCAATGTTACTCTTCCAGAAAGAAAAGACCGTCTAGAAATTTTGAAGGTCCATTTCAAGAACAAACCTACCGAAAAAGATGTTGACTTGAACAGCCTAGCAAAAAAGACTGCTGGCTCGAGCGGTGCCGACTTAGCCAATATAGCTAACGAAGCCGCCATCACTGCCGCACGTGAAGGTCATAAGGCTATCACTAATAATGACCTCACCGAAGCATTTGAGCGCGTTGCCATCGGCCCACAAAGAAAGAGTAAAGTCATGACCGACGAGGAAAGAAGAATTACCGCTTATCACGAAGCTGGGCACGCCGTAGTTGGACATGTTCTTCCGGATTCCGACCCGGTACATAAGATTACCATCATCCCTCGTGGCGGTACAGGTGGCGTAACTTGGTTCTTGCCTCCAGAGGACCGCAGCTACAAGAGTATCTATGATCTTAAGGACGTGCTCGCTCGCGCCATGGGTGGACGCGTAGCAGAAAAACTCATCTTCGGCGAAGACGCCATTACTACTGGTGCATCGTCCGACCTTAAACATGTTGCTGAATTATCCAAAGACATGATTATTAGCGAAGGCATGGGTAAAGATACTCGCAACCAAGTATTTCCAGACGAGTCTACTGGCTATTACACAATTTCTACCGGCAAGCCTTATTCCGAAAAGACTGCCGAACTCATCGATGCAGAAATCAAAAAACTCACCGACGAAGCTGGAAAGCGAGCCGAAGCCGTACTTAAAGCAAATACTAAGGTTTTAGATCGTGTCGCAGCTGCATTGCTAGAAAAAGAGACTCTAGAAGAGGCCGACATCGCTCCACTTATGAAGGGTGCTACTTTGCCTATGTCCGCAAAACTACATTAATGGGTGCTATAATTAATACAAATGAAAGCGCCAAAGTTTAAGTCTATTGTTGCTCTTGCTAATGCACGCCTGTCTATTCGGGCGTCGGCGGTTATTCTTGCTAGCAGTACACTTGTTTCGGCTTTACTAGGCATCTTTCGTGACCGCCTTCTTAACTCTTATTACCTCGATACTTATCCTACTGGGATTGATGCTTACACGGCAGCGTTTACGATTCCGGATTTCATGTTTTTCATCTTAACATCAGGCGCTCTTGCGGTGTCGTTTATCCCAGTCTTTAATCAGCGCCTTGTCACCGGCAACAAAAAATCTGCTTGGGAGCTCTCATCTTCCGTACTTAATCTTATGGCGTTGGTTACACTGATTGCTAGTGTCCTCATTATGATTTTCGCCGATCCGCTCGTGCGCTACGTCGTCGGTCCAGGTCTAGACGAACCAGGTACAATTCTCGCCATCAACATGATGCGCGTAATCGCAATCAATCCATTCCTCATGTCTATTTCTACTGTTCTCGCATCTATTCAGCAGGCCGTCGGACGTTTTGTTTTCTATGCTCTCGCTCCAGCAGTTTACAACATCGGTATTTTAATCGGCATCGTTTGGTTTACTAATGGTATTAATATCTTTGGCGTTCAGATTTTCGATGGCGGCATCATGGGTGTTGCACTCGGTGTGGTATTCGGAGCAATTTTGCAGGTTATCATTTCACTCATCGGCCTCATTGGTCTTGGCGTCGATTACGAATTTAAAATCTACTGGAAGAATCACGGCTTTCGTTCCGTGCTTCGCCTTCTTCCAGCCCGCTCTCTCGACCAGGGAATCGATTACGTTAATACCATTGTAAACACTAACCTCTCCTCTCGTATGGGCGCCGGAGCAATGCGCAGCTTCCAGCAGGCAACTAGTCTCCATCAAATGCCAGTTAATCTAATTGGTGTGGCAATTTCTACAGCATTCTTCCCAAAGATGACCGAAAACGTTGGCGAAGGAAAGGATGAAGAATTTCTTGCCACTTTCCGTGTCGCACTCCGTACAATTATCTGGATTTCCTTGCCAGTTTCTATCGTTTCATTCTTTGCTCGCGGCTACGTCACTTCCTTTATTAAGAATGGTGGCGATACTTTGATTGCGTCCGTACTCGGCACGCTCGTTCTTGCTATCTTTGCGCGCTCCGTATTCCATATTGCTTCGCGTGGTTTCTATGCTCGCCAAGATACGCGCACCCCATTTGTTGTCAGTATTATTGCAGTCGGTTTATCAACGGTTCTTGCAGTCCTCTTTACGATTTGGGGCTTTGGTCCAGAAGGCTTGGGCTATGCTCAGTCCATCGGCGCCGTCCTAGAGATTATCATTCTACTCGGATTGCTCAATCGTAAAAGCAAACACAAATTATTCAATAAATCCTTCTGGAAGGGTATTTCACGCATGGCGTTTGCTACGGCTATTGCTGGTGCAGTATGCTACTCTATGACCAAATTCTTCCCACTTCGTTCTACGGATGTCTCGCTCCTCGCCATCTTGCCGAAATTCTTGCTCATTTCTACCACTTCCGTTGTCGCATACATCGTTGCTGGCTATTTCCTAGATTTACCAGAAGTTCAGCCTATAGTTGCGAAAGTCAAGAAGATAGTCTTTAGGAACGTCTAATTTTAAGGTATAATATATACTATGAGTAAAAAAGTAAAATCCATTTCCGATTACAATGGCTACGATTATAAGAAAATATTTTGGGAAGATGCCGACAGAAAATACGAGGACGCAGCTGACCGCATCGCTGTACGTCGCCTCCTTCCGGAGCAAATGGAAAATTTTGCTGATATCGCCGGTGGTTATGGGCGTCTAGCAGACGAATACATTCCTCGCGCCAAAAAAGCCACACTTTTTGACTTCAGTCAGACCGAGCTAGACCAGGCAAAGGAAAAATACGGCAAGAAACTAAATACTGTCCAGGGTGATATTTATAGACTCCCGTTTGAAGATGGTGAGCTGACAGCCCTACTGATGGTTCGCGCTACACATCATTTCAAAGATATAGACAAAGTTCTAAAAGAGTTGTATCGAGTGCTAGCTCCAGACGGTGTTGCCGTAATTGAGGTTGCCAACAAGCGCACTCTTCCACGCATCGTACGTTACCTAACTCGTCGCACTAAGATTAATCCATTCAGCCGTGACGTGGCAAATCTTTCCGAGATTGATAAGGATGGCTTCTTCAACTATCATCCAAAGTATATCGAAAAACTATTTAGAGAAACTGGCTTCAAAATCAACAAGGTTTTATCTGTATCTAACTTCCGCTCCACTAGACTTAAGAAAATTTTTGGCAATAAGAACTTAATTAAGATGGAGAAAGGCGCCCAAAAAATTCTCGCCCCAATCCGTTTTGCTCCATCCATCTACTATAGACTCGAGAAACCAAACGACAAGTAATATATAGCTAAGCTCCCATCAAAAATTCCCCTTTCGGGGAATTTTTGCTATGCATATGCTACGTCTAATTGATTAGACTTCGCCACAGTAGAAGCCGGAACCTTCGAGCTTATAGATAAATGCTAACTTTCTGTTAGAGCCACTAGTGGATGGTTCAACCACGCCTTCCTCCGTGCCACAAATTGCACCGTGCCAGACGTGAATCACAAAATCCATTTCCTTCATGGAAGCAACTAGATTACCAACTGTACCAGATGTACCGTCGGTAGATACTTTACCGTGATCGCCTACTGCATATGGAGTACCACCTGGATCAGTAAAGTCATCGTTGGCTGCCCACATGTAGTTGTCTAGGAATGCGCCCCAGGAACCAGTAGTATTTGAGCTAACGCTACCACCGAAGCTGCGTAGACCGTCATCTTTGACGTTTGCGCTCGTATCAGCGTTTCCGCTAGTGGTCACCCATAGGCCTTTTACTGCATCATTATCTGGCACTCTACCACGGTTGTTAGTCTGGTATTGTGCAATTTGCGCAGCGAACCTAGCCATATCGTCGCGCCTCTGAGTATCACGCTGCGATCTCTGAAGTGCAGGCAACGCTAAGAACACCATCATAAAGATAAGACCAGCGATAGCAAGCACAAGCACGACCTCGATAATCGTGAACCCTTTTTTGTTATGTTGTGTTGACATTATTGTCCTTTCTTTAGCATTTATGCTTATTATTTATATAATAGATTATGTCTTGGGAAAAAGCAAGTGGTTTATTTAATGATTCGCGATGCTATAATTAACTTATGGAACCGTATTTTCGTATCCTTTTTCTTATCATTGCCTTTTTCTTCGGTGCAATCTTAGGCAGCTTCGCCTGCTGCCAGGCATGGCGCATTCGTTTGAAGGAGCAAGGCAAAAAATCCCCTGGCAAATGGTCGGTTTGTCTTTCTTGTGGAAAAAGACTAAAAACTTCAGAGAATATTCCCATTGTGTCCTGGCTAGCACAAAGAGGGAAGTGCAAACATTGTGGTGCGAAAATCGGCATTGCCGAAATCCTCTCCGAGCTATTTCTAGGGTTAGGTTTCGTACTCGTCGCAAATAGTATATTCGACGAGCTGATTACGACCATCTCCGCAAACAATTTTGCTAATCTACTCATACTCATTTTTAGAATACTTGTGCTTGTGGTCAGTATAAGCATTATGTGGATTCTCTTGATTTACGACGCCAAATGGAAGAAGCTCCCCACCTTCCTCTTGACAATCATTAATGCTTGTGCTATACTATATGTAATCCTACAAGTCGTAGGCTTGATTCTTGGCTCTGCCGCCTTCTCAGAAATAGGAATCTATCTCTTGAAATCTCTAGGTGCCGCCACACTTCTTGCTGCGCCGTATTTTTTACTTTCTACACTTTCAAAGGAAAAATTGGTCGGCTCTGGTGATTGGCTAGTTGCGCTTCCGATTGGGCTTTTTCTCGGTCATTGGTGGTTAGCGCTGGTTGCACTTTTTCTCGCTAACGCATCCGGTAGCATCATTGGTCTTATCCTCCGTGCTAGAAAAGGTGCGCGCGAAATTCCTTTTGGACCATTTCTTATTATTACCTTCCTTCTAGTCTTTGCCGTCCAGAGGTGGTTGATGACGCTAATCGTATTATAGTGATACTGACCTCAAGCGCCGAAACAATATAATTCTTAGTACTAATTTGTTTCTGAATGAAATTTTTTATGTACGTCTTTTAGATGCGTGTCTGTTATATGTGTATAAATTTGTGTTGTAGAGATATTGCTGTGTCCAAGTAGTGATTGCACCGCACGAAGATCAGCTCCGTTCATAAGTAAGTCTGTCGCGAAGCTATGTCTAAGTGTGTGCGGTGTTACATGTTTCGTAATCCCTGCCGCACGCGTATATTTTTCGATAATACGCTGGATACTTCTAGGCGTTAGGCGACGATAGTCACCCGACGTTGAAGTTACTCCAGTGTTTTTACTGTTATTGAGAAATAGTGCCGGTAGACTATCATGCCTTACACATAAATAATCATGCACTCTATTTGCCGCGCTTTCATCAATAAAAATTGGCCTATCCTTACTACCCTTTCCACGCACCACGAACTCTTTCCGCTCAAGGTTAATATCATCCCGGTTAAGGTTACATAGTTCCGAAACACGTAGTCCCCCAGAGAATAAAAGCTCGATAATTGCTCGGTCACGCAAGCCCGTTTCCGTATCTAAATCTATTTCATCAAGTAGTGCCTGTATTTCGTCGAAATGCAAAAAAGTCACTTGTGGACGATGCGTTTTTGGTAACTCCACCAATGCTGGGTCAAGTGAATCGACTCCGCGCTTAGCGAGGTATTTTAAAAATCCTCTCAATGCAATCAAATAATACGTTTGCGTCGTCGTTGTCAGCCTCGACCCTCTCTCATCAACCACGAATCGATTTAGTTTTAAACGATACTTTCTCAGCATTTCCTCATCGATGTCTGATGGTTTCATCTCGTGGTTTAGTCCCTCGCTACAAATCTCATAGAATCGATTTAGATACAGCTCATAGTTTCGCACCGTATTGATAGAGCGTCCCATCTCAATCTCTACATGCTGCAAAAACTCCTGGACCAGATCGATTATATAGACATCTTTCATGTTTTTATTATACCACCGTAAAAAATCCCATTCTGTGTTATAATAACAAAAAGGAGTTTATTTTTATGGGAAAAGAGAAAGATCTTATCCAAAGAAGTTTAGTAGTATGTAAGCCTGATGCCGTTCAGCGTGGTATCGTCGGCGAGATTTTGACTCGCTTCGAGCGCGTCGGTCTCAAAATCGTTGGTATGAAAATGGTTATGCCAGACGAGGAGCAATACAAAGAGCACTACGAAGGCATCGGTCAGATGATTACCCGTCGTGGTGAAACCGCATTCCGCTATAACCTTAACTATATGCTTTCTGGCCCAGTTATCGCTATGGTACTAGAAGGTGTCGAAGCTGTTCCACTCGTCCGCAAAATTGTCGGTTCTACCGAGCCAAAGGCAGCAGATATGGGTACCATTCGTGGCGACTACGCTCACATGAGCTTTGGTTATTCCGATGCTAAACAAGTCGGCGTTCCTAACCTTGTTCACGCTTCCGGCTCCCCAGAAGAAGCTAAGAAAGAAGTTGCTCTCTGGTTTAAGCCTGACGAGCTCTACGATTACTCCGATCTCAACGAGAAGTACACCAGATAAAAAACGGCGGCATTTGCCGCCTTTATGCCCTCGTAGCTCAATTGGATAGAGCAGTTCCGTCCTAAGGAAAAGGTTGTGAGTTCGACTCTCGCCGAGGGTACCAAACCAGAGAAAACCAGAAAACCCAGAAAATCTGTTATAATATTATCATGAGCGAATTATCATTTGATGGTCAACGCGAAGACGAGAGAGTCGCTTTTATTTTTCGGCGACACATTTCTACGGCACGCCGTGGCTTATTTTTTCTCATCGTTATGATTGCTCTAGGTATAGTTCCGATGCTTCTATGGAAAGATGATGGCCGTATGTTTTGGGTATTTTTAGGCTGCGTGATTGTCGGATTACTTGGCTTTGGCTACAGCTATCTATTATGGTATTTTTCAATTTTCATCGTTACGAATGAGCGAATTCGTCAGATTACCCAAAAGAGTCTCTTCAGAAAAACCATCACTGACCTTTGGCTCGACAAAATCCAGAGCATTTCGTTCAGTGTCCCTAGTATAGTGGCCGGCATTTTTGGCTATGGCACCATTCTGGTTCAAACCGCCGTGGGTGATTTAATTATTTCTGGCGTTCCAAAACCAGAAAAAGTACATAATAAATTACAAGATATTGCAAAGGGTTAAAATGGGAAAGTTAAAAGCCACAATCAAAAGCAAACTACCAAATAAAACTGAGCACAAAACCGAAAAGGAAAAGCTCGATATTCGCCGCGAAGAAGTCTTGGCAAAAGGCCGCAAGTTCAAATATCCGATGCAATTCGCTAAACACCGCCTAGTCTTTATTACTATTGCAATTGCTATCGCAGCGGTTATTGGCGCAGGAGTTTTTGGCTACGTTTCGCTTTATAAGACTCAAAATACTGGAGACGTCCTTTATCGTCTGACTAACGTGCTCAGAGTTCCGGTCGCCAAAATCGATGGTGAATACGTTCGCTACAGTGATTATTTAATGATTTATCGAAGCAGTATCAAACCAGTCGAGCAGCAAAACGGTGCCTCGGATAATGAGGATGATGTTGCAAGCGTTCGCGAATATTATAAGCGTGCCGCCTTAAACGACGCCGAAGATTACACTTATGCTATGAAATTAGCAAAACAAATGGACGTCGTAGTTACAGACGAGATGATTGACCAGGCATTCGATGAGCACCGTAAACTCGGTGGTGCCGAGCGCAGCCGTGAAGGTTTTTTGAAAGTTCTAAAGGACAATTTTGATCTCTCCGAGAAAGAATATCGTCGTTTGCTTTATCTCTCGCTGGTTAAAGAGGAAGTTTCCAAGAAAATCGATGCTAACGCTACTGCTAAGGCAGAACGTGCTTATGCTAAAGCAAAAACCGCTAATGGTAATTTAGCGCAGGTAGCTAGTGAACTCGGTCTCGAATACGGAGATACTGGTGGTTTGATTGACGTTATGAATGTTGATGGCGGACGTTCTGACGTAGCCTATTCCATGCAGCCTAATCAGCTTAGTGAAATTTTGACTTCTAGTAATGGTGACGGCTACTACATAATTTATCTTCGTGAAAAAGCCGATTCTAAGGTCAATTATATCTCGATTAGTATTCCATTTACTGAGTTTGAAACTCGCCTCAAAAACGTCCGCGAAGAAAACCGCGTCGAAGAATATATTACGGTCGGCGATCAACAAACTGCATCCGAAGTTCAAGCTGACGACCAGCAGTAAATATGCTATAATAACAGCAATTGCGGGTATCGTATAACGGCTACTATGCATCCTTCCCAAGGATGAGATCGGGGTCCGACTCCCCGTACCCGCACCATTGTGTTTGAACTGCCCCATTCGGGGGGCTTTTTTGAGCTCTAGTACAATAATTAGCACTCTTGACACGAGAGTGCTAATTTGCTAAAATAAGGGGTATGCAAGACGAATTTAATGAAATCATGAGTCATTTGTCCGAAAACGCTCGCTTTGCTATCCAAAAAGCGGATATGTATAGCAAGCGCTACAACAATGGCTACATGAGTACAGAACATCTTCTCCTTGGCATCGCCGATATGGACAATTCTACCGGTGCCCATCTCTTATCAAACGAAGGCATTGAACTTTCCGACATAGAGAAACAAATAAATGCCGTTGCTGTCGAAGTGCCAGGTTCCCAAATGGCAATGATGTCTCTCTCCGAGGCAGCAGTTCTCACTCTGCGCATCGCTAATAATTTTGCCCATGAATACGGGCTCGACGTTGTTGGCACAGAACATATATTATATGCACTCGTCACCCAGCCAAATTCTCGCGCAGCGATTATTTTAAATGAATTAAAAGTAAATGTCGAAGAAATAGCGAATTCCATCGAGGACCTTGTTGCCAGTCAAGCCGAAGATGCCAAAAAATCCAAACAAAAGGAAAAATATTCTAACAAACCGAAGTTGAAATGGCTTTCTCGCTATGGCGAAAATTTAACCGAGCTCGCCAAAAATGGTAAACTCGACACTGTTATTGGTCGCGACAAGGAAATCGAGCGCGTCGTGACAGTACTTTGTCGCCGCACTAAATCCAACCCAGTTTTAATTGGTGAGGCCGGCGTCGGCAAAACAGCAATCGTCGAAGGTCTTGCTTCTCGTATTGCCAAAAATGATGTTCCAGGCAACTTAATTGGCAAACAGATTTATCAAGTCGATCTTTCTGCAATGGTAGCAGGTACTAAATTCCGCGGCGAATTTGAAGAACGTATTAAGGGCGTAATTGACGAAGCAGTCTCTAATCCATCCATTATTCTCTTTATCGACGAGATCCATCTCCTCGCCGGTGCCGGTGGTGGCAGCGATAGTGCTATGGATGCAGCAAATATTTTGAAACCTGCTCTTGCCCGTGGCAATATTCATCTAATCGGCGCGACTACACTTGACGAATATAGAAAAAACATCGAAAAAGACAAAGCTCTCGCTCGTCGTTTCCAGACTGTCCTAGTAGAAGAACCAAGCGATGCTGTAACTCTTCGCATTTTAAAGGGAATTAAGACTCATTACGAAAAGCATCATGGCGTCGAAATCCCAGATAAAATCCTAGAAACCGCTATTAGTATGTCTGGTCGCTACATCAACGATCGTTTTATGCCAGACAAAGTTATTGACGTGATCGACGAAGCCGCCGCTATCGCCAAAGTCGCCGAAGACAAAAAAGGCGGCAGCCGCTACAAGAAGCTCAAAATTGAAGAAAAAGATTTAAACGAAAAAGTTGAATCTGCCGCCGAAGAAGAGGATTTTGAAAAAGCTGCGCTTTACAAGACTCGTCTCGCCAAGTTAAAAGAAGAAATTAAGAAACTAGAAAAAGCTGGCGCAGCAAAAGAAAAGACTCCAAAACTTACTGAAGAACATCTCGCAAAAGCCATTTCTCTAAAAACTGGCATTCCAGTTTCCAAAGTTCACGGTTCCGAGCTAGAACTTTTGATGAAACTAGAAGAACATATCGACAAAGCAATCATTGGTCAAGACGAAGCAGTCCATGCTGTAGCAAAAGCTATCCGCCGCGGTCGTTCTGGCATTGCAAATAGCAACCGTCCAATTGGCTCCTTCCTCTTTATGGGTCCAACCGGTGTTGGTAAGACCGAGCTGGCTCGTGTAATTGCGCGTGAAGTTTTTGGTGGCGAAAATGCCCTCATCAAAATCGACATGTCCGAATTTGGCGAAAAACACAACGTTTCTCGTCTTGTCGGCGCTCCAGCTGGTTATGTTGGTTATGACGATGGTGGCAAACTCACCGAAGCTATCCGCCGTCGCCCATACTCCGTAGTTCTCTTTGACGAAATCGAAAAAGCTCATCCCGACGTCTTTAATCTTCTCCTCCAAATCCTAGAAGATGGCGTGCTAACTGACGGACAGGGAAATAAAATTAAGTTTAACAATACGGTGATTATCTTAACGTCCAATCTTGGCGCCGAAAGCATGTATCAGGACGATGACTTTGGCTTTGCCGCTCATGAAAAATCCGACAAAAAATCTCGTGAAGCCGAGTACGAAATCCAGAAAACCGCGGCTAATCGCGCTCTCAAAAAAGCCATGCGTCCAGAGCTTATCAATCGTCTTGATGCCATCTTGGTTTTCCATCCACTCACGAAGAAGCAAGTCGAACAAATTTTCGACAATCTAATAGAAGATTTAAGAAAACGCCTCGCAGTTAAGCATCTTGGTATTAAGGTTACCGACAAGGCAAAAGCTTGGCTGATTGACATCGGTTACGACCCTAAAAATGGTGCTCGTCCACTCCGTCGCGCCATCGAAGACCACGTCGAATCCCTCATATCTGATGCGATTATTTCCGAAAAATTGAAAACAGGTGATATTATTAATATAGACATAAAAGGAAATAAGCTGACATTAAATACGATAAAGGAGTAACATGAAAAATAAGACACGAATAATTATCCTCGGAGCCGTCATCGTCCTTGCCGGCATCTCCGGCGTCTTGCTATATCAAAGGAGAAATGAATTCTTCGACTGGTTCTCCGCACTTTCCTACACTCCGACCCAAGAAATAACTGACCTAGAAAACGCCATCGACATTACCGACTCCGCCAAGAAAATCCTACATGCTACACACCCGACTCTAGAATCACGCGAAAGTTTTAACGAGAACTGCAATTCTCACAATAAAGAAGTTTCTATCCTAGGTTGCTACTCTAACAATCATATTTATCTTTACGACCTTAACGAAGAAAGTCTAACCGGAGTTAAAGAATCGACTCTCGCGCACGAATTACTACATGCCGTCTGGGATAGAATGTCCGATTCCGAGAGAAGTTTCATCGGCAACAAGCTTACCGAGGTCTATAATAACGAGCAGTATAATAGCCTTCTTTCCGAGGACCTAGAGATCTACGACGAATCCGAACGCATGGGCGAGCTTCATTCCCGCATCGGCACCGAAATCGTCGAGCTTCCTGACGAACTAGAAAGCCATTATGCTAAATACTTTAAAGACCAAGATGCTATCGTCAGATACTTCAACGAATATATTACTCCTTTCCGTGAACTCTCCCAGAAAATCAAAGAATTGTCATCTAAGCTTGAATCTCTAAATTCCGAAATCGAGGAAAAAACCAAAGAGTATTATGCTAAAGCAGAAGAAATCTCAAAAGCAATTGACGAATTTAATAACTGCGCCAATACTTCTGGCTGTTTCAGCACTAACTCCGATTTTTCCGCAAAAAGAAATCAACTTCTTGAGATAAAATCCGCCGTAGAAGAAGAGTTTAATAATATCAATAACAAAATTAAGGAGTACAATGCTATCGTCTCGGAATACAACGAGAACATTGTGCGCGGACAAAATCTCGAAAGTATCATCAATAGTAATGCTGAAAAGGACATAAAGGAAATTAAGTAAGAAAGGAAACCATGAAAAAGAACGACTACCTAGTCCCGACTGTCGTCGAAGAAACTGCTAAGGGTGAGCGTGCTTATGATATTTATTCTAGGTTACTAAATGATCGCATCGTTTTTCTCGGCGAGGACGTCAACCCTCACACGGCAAACCTCGTAATTGCACAATTACTTTTCCTTGCCCACGAGGACCCAAAGAAAGATATTAAACTCTATATTAACTCTCCAGGCGGTTCCGTCTATGATGGTCTCGCGATTATTGATACGATGAATTACATCGAGCCAGATGTCCAGACAATTGGCATCGGACTCCAGGCATCGATGGGCGCCATGCTTTTGTCTAGCGGTGCCAAGGGCAAACGTTGCGTCTTGCCAAACTCGCGCATCATGATTCATCAGCCATCTTATGGCGCGCCACAGAGCAAAGTTACCGACCAGGAAATTGAACTCCGCGAGGGCTTATATCTCAAGAAATTGCTTATTGACATGATGGCAAAAAATACCGGCCAAGACCCTAAGAAAATCGAAAAAGACATGGATCGCGACAACTGGATGTCTGCCGAAGAGGCCAAAAAATACGGCATCATTGACGAGATTATCAAATAATCTCTATCTAATCAGCTTATGCTCGTATTCTCATATTGCCTAGTGCTATAATGATGATATGGCAAAATCGAAAACTAAATTCGTCTGTCAAAAATGTGGAGCTAGTTTTTCCAAGTGGAACGGCAAATGCGAAAACTGCAACGAATGGAATACACTTATCGAACAAGTAATCGCCGATGACGAAATTGGCAAGAATGCTGTCGCCCAAGGTCGCCTTTCTGGTAAACTTTTAAAAAGCGTTTCGATTAAAGATATTATCCTGCCCGATTCTTCTGATCGCTTATCAACCGGCTTCAAAGAGCTCGACAACGTGCTAGGCGGCGGGTTTTTGCAAGGTTCCGTCTCGCTTCTGACTGGACAGCCAGGCATCGGCAAATCCACCCTTCTCATGCAAATTTGCACGGTCATTTCCAAGAACCACCCAGTTTTATATATTTCCGGTGAGGAATCGGCCGGCCAGGTCAAGCTCCGTGCCGAGCGTCTTGGCGCTAGCTCACCCAATCTCAATTTTGCAAATAGCACTTCCGGCAACGACATCGCCAAAACTATCGAATCTGGCGAATTCAAATTCGTAGTCGTGGACTCCATCCAGACTTTATCGCTTGCTGAGCTTACTTCTGCTCCAGGCAACGTCTCACAGGTTACAAACTGTGGCAACGTCATTATCCGTGCCGCCAAGGCTTCCAATACTGCAGTCGTTATCGTCGGCCACGTCACAAAAGACGGCACGCTTGCCGGTCCAAAAGTTTTGGAGCACCTAGTAGATGTCGTGATTAATTTCGAAGGCGATCGTTACGGCGGATTTAAAACTGTCCGCGCTATTAAGAATCGTTTTGGTTCGACTATGGAAGTTGCTATTTTTGAAATGTCTGGTGCCGGCCTTGCCGAGGTCAAGGATCCATCTACGACCTTGCTCGCCGAGCGTCAAAACACTGACGGTTCGATTATTCTAGCTACCGTAGAAGGGAATCGTCCATTACTTGTAGAAATCCAAGCTCTCGCTACCACCTCGACTTTTGGCTATCCAAAACGCGCTTGCTCTGGGTACGATATTAATCGTCTCAATCTCCTCATTGCCGTTCTCGAACGTCGGACTAAGCTCCGCCTTTCCGACAAAGACATCTACGTCAACGTAGTTGGCGGTATCAAGGTCCAGGATTCTGCGGCAGACCTCGCCGTCTGTCTCGCTATTGCTTCCGCCGTCGCGAAACGTAAGCTGTCAGAAAAATACGTCGTCTTTGGCGAAGTTGGTCTTGGTGGAGAAATTCGCTCTGCCTTTCGTCCTGACCAACGCATCTCCGAGGCTAAGAAACTTGGCTTCACTCATGCCATCGCCCCTGCCACGGTCAAGGATCCTTTCGTCCTTCCCGTGAAAGATCTCCGCGATACTCTAATTAAGTACATGAACCATTAGAACTTATGATGTAGCGAATGACAGATTGCGGCAGCGAGAGCATCTGCAGCATCATCTGGCTTTGGTACTTGGTCTAGGTTTAAATGTTTTCTCACGACTTCCTGCATTTGTTTTTTGTCGGCATGGCCATAACCCGTCATAGTGCTTTTGATTTCATTCGGGCTATATTCAAAAATTGGCAGCTTGTTTTGTTTTGCTACTAGGATACACACTCCGCGCGCTTCCGCTACAGAAATACCCGTAGTAATGTTTTGCATGAAGAATAGTTTTTCTATGCTTACTACTTCGGGTTTGTTCAGTTTGATGATTTCGTTTAGCGAGTCATAAATATCCTCTAGGCGTTCTGGCAAGGGCGTATGCGGCGGCGTAGCAATCACACCCGCATCTACGAGCTTAGTTTTTCCTCCGCGTGCAAAATCAATCACACCGAATCCACAGATACCTGTACCTGGGTCTATCCCTAGAATTCTCATGTTTCCATTGTATCACATGTTATAATTGCCTTATGATTGCACATATTAAAGGAACTATTGCCGAAAAATTTAACACGTCCGTAATTGTAGATGTAAATGGTGTGGGCTACGAAATCGCTCTATCTGCACTTGATTTTGATGAGGCGAATTTGAATGACGAAAAGAAATTCTATACCTATCACAAAATCTCAGAAAACGCCGAGGAGCTATATGGCTTTTCTAGCCTAGCTGCGAAGAAAATTTTTGAGCTTTTAATTTCTGTAAATGGCGTCGGTCCAAAAGCTGGCATGGCGATTCTGTCGCTCGCTCCAGTCGAAGAGGTCAGAAACGCTATTGCAAACGCCGATACCGCCTTCATTTCCAAGGCCTCCGGCGTAGGCAAAAAATCTGCCGAGCGCGTAGTAGTAGATCTTCGCGACAAAGTCGGCTTGCCGTCAAAATATGGCGCAGCAGAAATTGTTGGCGCGGCTAAGATTGATGAATCAGATGAAGCGTTAGATGCCTTGATGGCGCTCGGCTTCCCACTTAAAGAAGCCACAGACGCCTTGTCGAAAGTCGATGCTTCGCTACCGACAGAAGAACGTATCAAACAAGCCCTTAAGAATCGCTAGAGCCTGCTCTAGTAGTTCATCGCACGGATTTCGAAGAAGCTCTGTGGGTGTGCACAAACCGGACATACTTCCGGAGCTTTGTCACCGGTGAATAGATAGCCACAGTTGCGGCATTTCCAGACTGTTACTTTATTAGATTTAAATACAACATCGTCGTCGACGTTCTTGAGTAGTTTCTTGTAGCGCTCCTCATGGTCTTTTTCGATTGCGCCTACGCCTTCGAACTTCTGTGCGATTTCTTCGAATCCTTCTTCGCGTGCCACCTTAGCAAATTCCTTGTACATTTGGGTAGTTTCGTAGTCTTCACCCGCAATTGCATCGTTTAGATTTTCGGTCGTATCCGGCACTGCGCCATCATGAAGCATCTTAAACCAGATTTTGCCATGCTCTTTTTCATTTTGCGCTGTTTCTTCAAAAATCGCACCTATTTGTTCATAGCCATCTTTTCTAGCTTTGCTGGCATAGTACATGTATTTTGTGTAGGCTTGCGCCTCGCCTGCAAACGCTTTTTGCAGGTTCTTGAACGTTTTAGATTCTTTAAATTCAGCCATAATTTCTCCTTTTTCATATTATAACATCTTTTGGGCAAATAAATTTCCGATTTTGTCAAGTGCGCTGAGGCGGCCTCCCCACCCCAGTAAGTTTGCCAAAAACCTGTGGAAAACTCGAGATTTTTAAAAAAGCATAAAAATTATGCTTGACAAAAGTGCCTGGGGGGGGGTAATATGGGAACTACAAAGGTCATAAATATAAAAAACTGACATAAAGAAAGGAAACAAATACTATGTCAAAAACTACAAAAATTATCGCAGCTTTAGGCGTTGTAGCCGGCCTCGGCGTCGCCGCTTTGCCAGCATTCACATATGCATATGAATCCGTAAGCGGCAACGTTGACGTTCTCGTCGATGTGAACGAAGCAATTGCTATGTCTATCGTAGGCAATTATGACACTGAGGGAACATACGGTAACGTAAAAATCAAATCAGCAGAAGTTGATAGTATTGCAGGTGTAGACGTATCTCAATACGTTACTTCCAACGCTGCTACCTCCGCAAGCCACGTTTCGATGCTTCCTAGCTCTGTAATTCACGGCGGCACCGGCACCGGTGAAGAACTATCATTTAAATCTACTATCAATGTCTACACTAACGCTAATAAGTATAATATTTCAGTCGAAGATGCAGACAGCACTACTGCTCTTCAGAACACTGTAATGGTAGACGACGATGACGATCCAAGCACTCCTGATGTAGCCTCTGTGATAGATACTATCCCAGCAGGTATTCCTGAATCTGGAGACACCACGTTTGATTTGGAAATCGATCCGACGACAGCAGCTTGGGGCTACAGAGTTAATACTGAAGCGACTCCAGGCACAGACGTAGCATACCTCCCAATGCCAGCCCACAATTCTGGTGCAAATCTTTACGCACAAGCCCAGGCCTCCAGTAGTACTACGACTACAGTATACTACGGTGTAGCCACCAAAGGTACTCAGAAAACTGGTACTTACAAAGATACTATCATCTACACCGCTACGACTGCTAACTAATTAATCTAGTTCACGCGTGTGAATGGGCGCCATTAAAACCTTTCTATAATGTTTATTATATGACCAAAACTATAGATATTATATAAAGTCCGCGTCCAGAAAATCCCCCAGCAATGGGGGATTTTCGATGTGGTATAATAAAGGGAACTATGGGAATCGAACGCATCGTCAGCACCACTGTTTCAGAAAACGACACCGAGGAAGAAGTCATTGAGAAATCTCTCCGCCCCCTTACTTTTGATGAATACATCGGTCAAGACCGTATGAAGTCTAATCTCAAAATCGCCATCGACGCGGTCAAGAAACGCAAAGCCGAAGGCAAGAAAGACTCATCTGTGACTGGTCCCGTGCCGGGCTCCACGCTCGACCATATATTATTATATGGTCCGCCAGGACTAGGAAAGACCACCATGGCAAACGTTATCGCCCACGAAATGAATGCCAATCTTAAAATCACTTCTGGCCCAGCTATCGAGCGCGCCGGTGATCTTGCTAGCATCCTCACCAATCTCCAGGACGGCGACGTCCTCTTTATCGACGAAATCCACCGTCTCCGTCGTACCGTTGAGGAAGTTTTATATTCCGCCATGGAAGATTTCAAACTCGACATCACTATCGGCAAAGGTCCTGCCGCACGTAGCGTCCGTCTAGATTTGCCAGGTTTCACTGTCATCGGCGCTACCACTAGAACTGGCTCTCTCGCCGGTCCTTTGCGAGATCGCTTTGGTATGCTCCATCGTCTCGAATATTACAACGAAGCAGAAATCGAACAAATCATCACTCGTACGGCTAATATATTAAATACTAAAATCGAACCCGACGCCGTCAAGCTTCTCGCTACCCGTTCTCGTCGCACTCCACGTATCGCCAACCGCCTCGTTCGCCGCGTGCGCGACTATGCCGATGTCAACGGCGACGGTATTATTGATACCGACATTGCGAGCAAGGCTCTCGCTCTCATGGAAATCGACGAGCTTGGCCTCGATCCTGCCGATAGAAATTTGCTAAAACTCATGGAAGAAAACTATGGCGATCGCCCAGTCGGCCTTAACACTATCGCGGCATTAACCGGCGACGAAGCCACTACTATCGAAGACTATAATGAGCCGTACTTATTGCAAATTGGCTTTATTGAGCGCACGCCTCGTGGTCGTCGCATCACAGAAAAAGCCAAAGCTCATCTAAGAAAATCAAAATAGCCCCCCGTGGAAAACTCCATAACCTGCTCCGATTTTCCCTATAACTAGCTTTATTCGCCAATATATGCTATAATTAGAGAAAAGGAAAAGCCTATGAAAAAGGAATTAATTCGACTTCATCACGCGCGTAGCGCCAAGGATTTTCCAGAGCTTAGTCTTGAAGAAAACGAATTCGTCGAACTTGCTATTACTCGCTCTAATCTCGGTGTAGTTTTAATGTGGGGCGCCGCTGGTTTTGGCTATCTAGCCTTGTTTATTGCGATTTTATTCCTTGAATTCAATGCTGCAAACACCGCCGTCGCTCTAAACGGCTTCGCCAAATCCTATTTATACCTGATCATCCTAGTTTTGTTTTGTATTATTACTGTTACAGCAGTGATTGGTAGTAGGGTCTACCGCGCCAATCGCCTTTACGTCACAAACAAACGCCTAATTCATCACCAGGCGAACTCTTTATTCTCCAAATCCGTCAACGTGATTGAATTACTTTCGATCGAGGACGTTTCGTTTAAACAGGAAAACATCGCCGATCACTTCTTCAAGCTCGGTACGATTCGCATGTCCACCATTGGTGACGAAACTACCTACGTCTTTAAATACGTCAATACTCCAAAAGATGAACTAGACACAATCACACACCTCGTTCACATGGAGAAGGAAAAAACCAAGCGTCGCCATCGCCGCCCAGAAGAGGACCGCGAATATGACGACGAAGACGAAGAAAATGGGAACGGCGAAGATTCCGCCGAACCAAAATCCTAGTTTCTATTTCTTTTAATAAAATCGTCCTCTTTTTCTAGTGTTGCACGCAAGGTATATTCTTTGCACTCGCCGTCTTCACAATTTGCCGCGTTGTAATAATAGGAACAGCCCGGCTCACCCAACACGATTCCAGACGGATCGGTAAACAATTGTGGGTCAATTACGTTGATATTTTTCTCGGAAATCGTTTCTGGATAATAGCCGTTTTGTTGGTAGAACCCCTCCTCTAGCGCATAATAAAACGCATTGATAGCGGTTTTTCTATCTTTGTCGCGGTTCATTGCATCAACGTTTGCCTTCTGCACAAAGAAAAGCACTAGCGCGAGGCTCACAAAACAAATTACAATAATAAGTTCTAAAATCGTAAATCCAGATTTATTCTTCATAGAATAATTATAACACAAAGTGACATTTTTATGATATAATATACCAAGTGGCAACGTAGCTCAGTTGGTTAGAGCGTGGGACTCATAAGCCCAAGGTCACTGGTTCGATCCCAGTCGTTGCTACCATTTTTTATTCTGTACTCCATCCAAACACATGTAAGAATCTTTGCCAAATCGTTGGTTTATCAGGAAATTCTGCCACTGTCACCGCCGTGGCATATTTTGTTTCCGCAGTTTTTATCTCTAATTCACTTACGCTATCATTCAGTTCTGCCTCTGCACTAGAAATCACTATTCCAGAAATACTACCACCCGCCATTATTGGCGCTTTCCCGCTCC
>JAZLDZ010000073.1:0-8469 GCA_045615025.1 Candidatus Nanosyncoccus sp.
GGAACTTTGACTTTGCCGGTACCGACGTGTGGCCTGAGGGCAACATCTACCGTACCAGCGGCTTCTCGGTTCGTTGCGTAGCTAAATAATCCACACATCGCACCCTGTCCCCAGCCTCTCCCCTTAAGAAATATGCGCCCCACAAAAAACTCACGCTTGCAAAAATCCCTCTTTACTTTTTCAAAAATCTTTGATATAATAAACACGTAATTTATGGCTAGTCAAAAGGAAGTGATTGAACTCACCGGCAAAGTCGTTGAGGCTTTGCCTAATACCCAATTTCGGGTTGAACTCGAGAATGGTCATATTATCATTGCGCACATGAGCGGAAAAATGCGTAAAAATTATATCCGTTTAGTGCCTGGTGATAAGGTGAAAGTTGAACTTACCCCTTACGATCTTACGAAGGGGCGTATCAGTTTTCGCCTAAAAGATTAATAAAGTGTTGTAAAGATTACAACATTCTGAAGCAATTCCTAGAGCGAGGTAGGAGTAGTCGTTCCTGCGATGTGAAAGGTAAGAATGTAAGATTTTTACAGCCGTAATATAAAGGAAAGGATTTTGACACTTATGAAAGTACGTGCAAGTGTTAAAAAAATCTCCCCTGATGACATCATTGTACGCAGAAAAGGCGTGCTTCGTGTTATCAACAAGAAGAAACCAAAGAATAAGCAAAGGCAGGGTTAAGCATGGCAAGAATTGCAAGCGTTGTTATCCCTAACGAAAAACAAGTGTGGATTGCCCTCACTTACGTTTACGGTATCGGAAGAACAACTAGTAAAGCCATCCTTGCGGAGGCCAAAATTGAGCCTACCACTCGGGTGAAAGATCTCACCGAGGCTGACGAGCAAAAAATCAACGAGATTATTTCTAGCAAATATCGCGTTGAAGGTGATCTCAGACGCTTGGTGACCAACAATATTAAGCGTATCAAGGATATCAATTCCTACAAGGGACTTCGCCACAAGGCAAAACTCCCTGTTAACGGACAGCGAACCAGAACGAACGCACGCACTCGTAAAGGTAAAGCTATTGCCGTTGGTGGTACGCAACCTAAAGCAGCAAGTAAGACTTAAAGAAAGGAGTAGAAAATGGCAGAAGAAGAAATTAAAAAAACCGAAGCTGCATCTGAAGCTCCAATCGAAGCTCCAAAAGCAGCTAAAAAGGCCAAAAAAGGTAAAAGAATTGTTACCTCTGGCCAAATGCACATCAAAGCAACATTTAACAACACTATTGTCACTTTCTCTGACAAAACTGGCGCAGTAATTTCCAGCTCATCCGCCGGGGCCAATGGCTTCCGTGGCAGCAAGAAAGGCACTGCATATGCCGCTCAAATCGCCGCCGAAAAAGCTGGCGAAATCGCCAAAAAAGATCATGGCATGAACAGTGTTGATGTATACGTAAAAGGTATTGGACTTGGTCGCGATAGCGCCATCCGTGCCGTATCAACTGTTGGTATGAAAATTGACAGCATTACCGATATGACTCCAATTGCACACGGTGGTGTCCGTCCTAAAGGAGAAAGGAAACCATAATGGCACGCGATAAATCTCCAATTGTAAAACAAAGCCGTCGCGAAGGTTATGCTCTCGCGCCAAAAGCACATAAAGTAATGGCAAAAAAGACCGGTATTCCTGGTCAGCACGCTGATATGCGTCAGCGTGGCGGTAGCCTTTACCTTACACAGCTCCGCGAAAAGCAAAAAGTTCGCCGCCTATACGGTTTACTTGAAAAACAATTTGCAAAATTAATGAAAGAAGCAACCCGCGCTGAAGGTTTGACAGGTGAGAAACTCCTTGAGTATCTCGAGCGCCGCGCTGATAACGTCGTTTATCGTGCCGGTTTTGCTGCTACTCGCCGTCAAGCACGTCAGCTTGTCTCTCATGGACACTTCACTTTAAACGGTCGTCGCATCGATATTCCTTCTATTCGTTTAAATCCAGGCGACATCCTAGAAGTACGTCCAAAATCACAGAAATCTGCATATTTCAAAAATCTTGAACAAGTCATGGGCGCAGCCGGACAGAATACTGTCTCTTGGATGAAGCCAAATGGCAAAAAGATGAAGATCGAAATCACAGGTTTGCCAAAGCGCGAAGAAGCAGAGGCGGGCATTAACGAACAATTAATCGTTGAGTACTACTCACGCTAAGGAAGGAAATAGACTTATGACAACAAAAGCAATTCACGAAGCTAAGTTAGAGGAAGTAAAAGAGCTCGGACAAAACAGTGCAGAGTTTATTGTACGCCCTCTCTACTATGGCTACGGTAACACTTTAGGGAATTCATTACGTCGCGTCCTTCTTTCCAGCATCAAAGGTGCTGCAATCACTTCCTTTAGTATCGAAGGTACTACTCACGAATTTACCGCTATTCCAGGTATTCGTGAAGATGTGGTCGATATCATGCTAAACTTAAAGAACGTTCGTATTAAATCCCACTCTGACGCACCAGTCGAGCTCTATCTAGAAATCAAGGGCTCCGATCAGTCCGAAAAAGACGGTGACAAACGCGTCGTAGCTGGCGATATTAAACTTCCATCCGAAATTGAAATCGCCAACCCTAACCAGGTAATCTGCCACATCGATGATCCAAAATACGTGCTCAAGATGCACATGATTGTCGACACTGGTCGCGGTTACCTTACTATCGAAAAATCTGGACAAGATCGCGTCCACAGCGACATGATCGCTCTTGACGCAGTTTTCTCACCAGTTCTTCGTGTTCGCTACAAAGTAGAGAATACCCGTGTTGGCCAGGATACTAACTTACAACAGCTTACTTTAACTATCGAAACCGATGGTACACTTTCTCCAAAAGAAGCATTCGAAGAAGCTGCAGCTATCCTCGTCAACCAGTACACTGCTCTTGCCGGCGGCACGACAGTCGAAAGTGCTCCAGTCCCAGGCACCACCAAGGAAGAAGAAGATACTGGACTTATGCTACCTATCGAAGAGCTTGGTCTCTCCGCTAGAACTGCAAATGCCCTTACTAACAATGATATTAAGACCGTTCGCGATCTCGTCATGTTATCTGATTCTGACCTTAAAGACCTCAAAGGTTTTGGCGCTAAGGCATTGGACGAAGTTAAAGAAAAGATAACGGAGTTAAATATTTAATATGCATCGCCACGGATATAAAGGCCGCAAGTTCGGCCGCAAAACCGATGAGAGAAAAGCACTCACACGTGGGCTGATGTGTTCTCTTATCGAACATCAATCTATTACAACTACTCTAGCAAGATGTAAAGAAATTCGCCGCGATACCGAGAAGCTAATCACTATCGCAAAAAAAGGTGGACTTGCTAATCGTCGCCTTCTCATTGCTCGTCTCGGCAACATGGAAACAGCTGATTTCCTCATGGATAAGCTCGCTCCACAAATTAAGCGCGATTCAGGCTATCTACGTATTGAACGTACCGAAAACCGCAAAGGTGACAACACCGAAATGGCAACAATTTCTTTCGTCGACGATCTAGAGATTAAGGAGGACAAGTAATGAAAACTTATTCTCAAAAATCTAGCGAAATTAGTCGCGAATGGTACATCATCGACGCTAGCACTTTGCCTCTTGGCAAATTAGCCGTCGTCATTGCCGACAAACTTATGGGCAAATCTAAAGTTACCTACACCCCACACACCGACAACGGTGATTATGTCGTCGTAATTAACGCCAAAAACCTCAAAGTTACCGGCAATAAAATGACAGACAAAATGTACTACCGCCACAGCGGTTTCCCAGGTGGCATTAAGGGCCTAAAACTCGAAGAAGTTATCGAGAAAGACCCAAGCTACGCAATTAAGGAAGCCGTCAAAGGTATGCTCCCAAAGAACAAACTAGCAGATGGTAGAATGTCTCGCCTTCGCATCTTTGATGGCGCCGAACATTCTCACGTCGCACAGAATCCAAAGGAGATTAAATAATGGCTACAAAGAATCAATATTCCTACGGTCTTGGACGCCGCAAAGCCGCTACGGCTCGCGCTCGTCTCTACAAAGGCAAAGGTGAAATTACAATCAACGGCAAGCCAGCTCTAGAATATCTTTCTGGAGATAAGTCCAAATTAGCGGAAATTACCGACCCATTGGCTCTTACCCAGAAGCAGAAAGATTACGATATCACCATCGTCGTAAAAGGTGGTGGTCTCGCTGGCCAAGTTGACGCAATCAAACTCGCGATTTCCAAAGCAATCACCACCGAAGCAGCCGATCTTCGCCCAATTTTGAAGAAAGCCGGCTTCGTTAAGCGTGACCCACGCGAGAAAGAGCGCAAGAAATACGGTCTCCGCTCCGCTCGCAAGAAAGAGCAGTTTAGTAAGCGTTAATTGTATTTATATAAGCACGGAAAAACCCGCAGATTTCTCTGCGGGTTTTCTGTTTTCTGTGCGCTTATGTTGAAGATGGCTCAGCGTCCTGCATAATCGCATCTTCTGCTGTCGGTGCTGATACAGCTTCGGTAGCCGTATCTGTTGCTGCTTCTTCTGTTATATTTTCTATCGTCTCTGAAGAGCCAGCAGCACTAGTCTCTTCGATAGTATCTTCTGAAGCCGCCACGGGAGCTTCAGATTCAGCATCCTCAAGAATTTCCCCGATTGCTTCTTGAACTTCCTCGCTCGCTTTCGCGGCTGGAACTTCCTTCAGCACTATCCTTCGGAATGCCTGCCAGACGTCATCCGTAATTGTCTGCCCGGGTAAAGCATAGAATTCTATGCAACCGTCAGAACCACGACGATAAAACCAATTTTGCTGTTTATATCCAAAGAAGTACAAATATCCGTCCGGCAAAACAGTCTCATCGGTGCCTTCCTCCCAAAGGCTAATTGCTTTTACGGCAGCGTCATAGCTTTCTTCGGAGTATCTGCCCACCAAATCAGCGTACTGATATGGTTGCTCTACTACTTCTACAAGAGTATCTGGATACTTATTTGATTCCACTCTCTTAAAAGCAGTTAGCGCGATACTCACGCGTCCGTCGAAGCTTTTTACATTTCCAGCTTCGCTCTCGATTAGGGTAGCAACATACTCGACGTTATCCATCGAAATTCCTGTAGTAGCAGCATCTTCGTTCTCACAAAAGACATCATCCTCAACACTTTCACCAGAAAACTCAAGGTCGTTTTCTGCCTTATAGGTGCTCAGAATCTCGTTTGCCTCTGCAAGTGTAATCTGCTCGGAATCATCAGTAGATATCGTCTCGCTCGTCCGTACTTGTTCTGTGCCAGCATCTGGTGCAAAGCTAAACGCATTAGCTTTGCCACCCATAAATACAAGTGCCATCAGCACAGACGTGGCTCCCATTCCAATGATCTCCTTCTGTCCTCTCTCCAAAAATCGCAAAACTTTCCTCCCATAAAACTTATTTTGTATTCTCTAACGTCCATGTACAGAGAAAACAAGTTTTATAAGCGCACAAAATATAAAGTTACTAGGACCTCCCTGTCCTAACTTCTTTATTATAGCACACATCATGAAAAAAGTCAAGATAGCCTCAGTCTTATTAAGCCAACCCAGTACCGCATTAAAATTGCCCAAGGAGTTATTCCTTGGGCAAAGAGGGGTGAATTTGCCGCTTCTAAGCGACAATCTTGTGAATCAATGGTGAATTTCTCGCTATAGGGCGATAATTATTGACGATTCTATTGCTCTGAATTGGCAATCTTACGAGCGAAAAAGATGAAGAATAATGTTCCGGCGACCAATCCACAAACAAGCGCAAAATATGCCACAAATTCTATACAGTCACGCCGAAGTGCACGTATTTCCGCTTCAATAGTGTCATCGGACACGTCTTCGAGCTCCTCATAGTCATCATCGTAATTATTTCTAGCATAACACTGCTCATCCAAATTATCGACTGACTCCTCAACTTCTTCTCCCATATGCGGAAGAAAATCCATCAACTTTTTTAGCATGAAACACCTCCTTAAAGTACTAACAACAGTTCCAGACCTTATTATAGCACAAGAACATAAAAAGTCAACCCGTAGATAACGACAAAAAAACAACGCGCTAGCGTTGTTTCAGAAAAAATAAGTTGGTGGAGACGATGAGACTCGAACTCACCACCTCAGCAATGCGAATGCTGCGCTCTACCAGATGAGCTACGTCCCCTTAACTTCCTTAATTATAGCATAAATTCACCCATGAGTAAAACTTACAACGAATCACCCATGGGCGCCCCGTAAAACTCTACCCCTCAGTTGGCAAAGGGAATTCCTTTGCGAGAATTTTCACTTCTTGATGAATTGCATCTAGCTCATCCTCGAAATCTGATAACTTATCTTCAGACTTTGCTTTGACGCAAATCTCTACTACTTCCTTCATCCAATCAGCGATTTGGTTCATCTCCTTCTCGCCCATACCACGTGTCGTGATTGCTGGCGTACCAAGTCGCACTCCAGACGGTCTAAACGCCGCAGCTTTATCATTTGGCAAGGCATTGGCATTTAGTGTCAAACCCACCATATCTAATGCTCGCTCAAAGAATTTGCCATCTATTCCAAAGCTCTTTTTTACATCAATTAAAACTAAATGATTTTCCGTACCACCACCCTGGAGCACAAATCCATTCGTAATTAAACGCGCCGCTAAAGCTTTTGCATTTTCAACGATTTTCGCAGCATATTCCTTAAATGAAGGCTCAAGCGCCTCACCAAACGCTACTGCCTTTGCCGCAATTACATGCTCAAGTGGACCACCTTGCGTACCAGGGAACACCGCGCGATCAATCAAAATCGGGATATTTTCTAAGGTCTTCTCTGGTTTTTTCAGAGGCGAAGCTACGTTGCCCTTAGACAAAATCAATCCACCCCTAGGTCCACGCAAAGTTTTGTGTGTAGTCGTCGTTACGACGTTAAATCCAAAATCGAGCGGATTTGGATGAACTCCACCCGCAATTAGACCTGCTACATGCGCCATATCCGCCATCAAAAGAATGTCGTGTCCAGCCTTTTTGGCAGCCTTATCACGAATCTCTACCACTCGCTTAAAATCTGGCACTTTCATAAACGCCGAATACCCAATCAAAATAATCTTCGGAGTCTCAGAAAGAGCTTTTTCCTCTAGCTCGTCATAATCAATATCGCCCTCAGGAGTCGTGCCATAAGCAATAAAATTATAAATCTTTGCCGAACGCGTTACCGGTGAACCATGTGTTAAATGTCCACCATGTGCCAGACTCATCGCTAGAATTTTGTCTCCGGGCTCACACCAAGCAAAATACACCGCCTCGTTAGCATTAGCACCAGAATGAGGTTGGACATTAGCATGGTCCGCATGGAATAATCTCATTGCGCGAGAAATTGCCAATCTCTCAATCCTATCAACATTAGTTTGACCACCATAATAGCGATAATTTGGCAAAACCTCATCAGCAATTTCATCGTCGGAAACCAATTCGTCATAGTTAGAAATCCCTTCAAACGACGGATATCCCTCAGAATATTTATTCGTAAGAACTGAACCCATCGCCCGAAGTACGCCAGAAGAAACGTAGTTTTCACTCGGAATTAACTCTAATCCTTCTCTCTGTCTTGTTTTTTCTGACTCTATCAGCTCGAATACTTTATCTTTCATTTTTTCCTCCTTAAACTTTTCTATCATACTGCACAAAGGTGTATTTTATACCATTATCTTCGCCCTTTCCTAGCTCCACCTTAGTATACTTACTCTTGTCAAACTCCGGGAAAAACGTATCAGCCTGGACATCTTCCGCTTCCACCTCCGTCAAATATATTCTCTGACAAAACGGTAACATTTTTTCATAAATCGAACCACCACCAATCACAAAAATTTCAGCAGTATCAGTCGCAAGTCCCCTAATAATTTCGTCGGCATTACCGTTTTTTCTAGAAAGAACAATGTTCTTCCGTCCCGGCAATCCCTTTCCACCTGGGATGCTTTCATAAGTCTTTCTACCCATTAGTACTGTGCGTCCCATGGTTTTTTCCTTAAAGAACTTCATGTCGCCCGGAAGATGCCAGATTAGTCCGCCTTTTTTACCAATTTCCCGGTTTTTTCCAACTGCTGCAATAATCGAAAACATATTTCCTCTTTACGCCGAAATCGGCATACTTATTGTCCCTAAATTTTCATAATTTTCTAGCTTAATATCTTTCAACTCCTTAGAATTATCAAATTTAAAGAAATCCTTCACCTCTGGATTTATCCAAAGCTTTGGCGCCTCTGGCAAAGTTCCTGCCTTTTTAGCTTCATCATAGCGCTTTATCTGTTCTTTTATCCCATCAATCTGATTCTCATAAATATGAGCATCATTTGTTACGAAAGTAAATTGTCCTGGTTTTAACCCTAAACTATGCGCTACTAGATAGCAAAACGTCGCATACTGCACGATATTAAACGGTAACCCTAGCGGTACGTCAGAAGAACGCGAATTTACCAACAAATTAAGGCGTCCGTCAGTAATATTCCATTCCGAGTTCCAGACACAAGAAGGTAGCGCCGCCGTCTG
>JAZLDZ010000074.1:0-6975 GCA_045615025.1 Candidatus Nanosyncoccus sp.
GACCGCTTGGCCTCCGACTTAGCGCCGCCGTCTGCAGGAACTCATTCTGCCACAGCGAAAGCACCATTCTGCGATTTCCAGGGTCATTTTTTAATGTGTCAATCAAATTCTGCGTCAATTTATATCTATTCACAATCCAACCGTATGCCGTACCAATCGTACCGACAGGATCATCATCAATCCCAGCCTCTTTATACATTTCACAGAAATCTCTTCCCATATAAACGCCATCTTCTGGTATTTCCCATTCATTCCAAATCTTAATCCCCCTATCACGAAGCCAGCTTACTTTATTACTCTGTACTTGATAAATCCAAAACATCTCAAGCACCGCCGTCTTAAAAGCAACTTTTTTAGAGGTTAGAATCGGAAACTCCTCCGAAAGATCAAATTGCATTATCTGATGTGGTAACCTTATAGTTTTAACACCTTCCTGTGCGGTATGAACTGGCACAGCATTATTACCCTTAGTCCCACTCTTGTAATTTTGTATTTTCTGCCCAGACTTTAAAATCCTCTTGCAAAGATCGATGTACTGGTCATCAAATTTAGTCATATTACCTCCGTTTGCACTAATTATAGCATAAAAAGCGCCCGGGAACTTATGTCCCGGGCAAAGTGTGGTGTAAATAGGTCATTCTATGCAATCAGATGGGTCATCTAAGACCACATCAGACACATCGATTGTCATACACTCCGGCAAAACGCCGTAAATTTCCTTAAATGCCACCTCTAAAATCTTCGACAGTGGCTTCCGGAACTCAATTGGAGCATGTTTGGTCGCAACTCTATAGTGCAGAGTCCAAACATCAATCGCACGCGGCGAATTAATCAATTCGGCAAACCGTAAATCTCTCCCCGAAGGATGCGGCTTCTTCCATTTCACATTGCCACAAGCTCCCTTTGTATAGAGGAAAAGCTGAAACAGAATTGCATCCAACTTTTCTACCATCTTATCAAGCAACGGCGCTCTACCCTGATAACCCTCAAATTGAGGCAACATTTCGACCATCTCCATGCAGTACCTCTCTGGGAAATTACAGAAAAATTCGTCCAAAATCTCCAGTTCCTCTTCACGGTAAGATATAGCTTCGGCATTAGCTTTCAAGCTGCCATCATCCAAAAGATCACCGTGTCTGTATTCACCCACGTCGTGGCACAGTACAAACATTAGCTGAGAAAACCACGTAGCTGGATCCGTCAAATCCGGATAATTCATGAGAATCTGCCCCAGCAAAAATGCTGAACGCCCCTGATGCTCGGACACAAGCTCTGACTTACGGTTATAAATATCCGTATCCCCACGTCGTTTCAAAGTCGGTAAAACACCGCAGGCAATCGTACCACCTCGTTCTACAAACGAGGTTTCACAATAAGTATAGTAATTATGCCAAATATTCTTACTTCTACCCATATTCACACCTCCTGTAAAAGAACAACCCACACCAACTTAGCTATCTTATCACACCTATCAAAATAATAAAACCCTTTACAGGAATAAAAATCTTTGCTAAAATATACTTGACAATCTCGAGAGAGATTATTTTTTATAGGAGAGGAGAAAAATGGCGAACATCACCAGAATCAAGGCAAAAGACGCGCCCAAAGAAAAGCCAGAAGGAGAACCAGAACCTAAGGCAGAGCCAAAAAAGACCCCTGATACGGAGTCAAAAGCAAAGAAAGCGTCCAAAGAAAAGCCAGCTAAAAGTCAGCCTAAAAACCCAGGCAAGAAGCCTTTTATTCTTATTCGTCCATTTGTCTACTTCTTTAGGTATCTACGTGATTCTTGGCACGAAATTCGCCAAGTTCGCTGGCCATCTCGCAAAGCTACCTGGAAGCTCTTCTTCGCTATTATCATCTACACACTTCTAATCGGCGCAATCATCATGCTCTTAGACGTGTTCTTTACATGGTTATTTAATTTAATTATAGGATAGAAAGGATAAATTATGGCAGTAAACCGTTACGATGATACACGTGCCTGGTACGCCATCTCTACGTATTCTGGCTACGAAGACAAAGTTGCTGATTCAATTAAGCAACGCGTCGACGGCATCGAAATGAAAGGGAAAATTTTCGACGCTCTCGTCCCAAAAGAAAAACAGATCGATATCAAAAACGGCAAACGCAAAGTTATCGACCGCAAAATTTTCCAGGGCTACGTTCTAGTCGAAATGAAGCTCTCCGACGAAACTTGGTATATCGTTAGAAACACCCCTGGTGTTACCGGATTTATTGGTACTGGCACTCAGCCTACCCCTGTTTCCCAGAAGGAAATCGAAAAAATCAAGAAACGCATGGGCGTAGAAAATCCAAAGTTCTCCGTTAACTATGCTATCGACGAAGTCGTGTCTATTACCGATGGCCCATTCAAGGGCTTTGACGGCACTATTGCCGAAATCGACTCCGCTAAAGGTAAGCTAAAAGTTATGGTCTCCATGTTCGGTCGCGAAACACCAGTCGAACTTGACGCTTTACAAGTTAAGAAAATTTAGGTATAATAATACCGTTACGCACTAGAAAGAAATTTTTATGAGAAAAGAAGAAAAGAAATGCATCGGAAATCTTAAACTCCGTGTTATGGGTGGTAAAGCCACCGCTGGTCCTCCAGTAGGTTCTACCCTTGGTCAATGGGGTCTAAATATGATGGACTTTATCAATCCATTTAACGAAGCCACCAAAGATTACATGGGCAAAAACGTTATCGTCCATATCAAAGTTTACGACGATCGCAGCTTTGATTGGGTCTGTCTTGGACAACCTGTTGATGACCTCATCCGTGAAGCCATCAAAATCAACAAAGGTTCCGGACGTCCCAACACTGAAAAAGTCGGCAAAATCACCCGTGCACAGCTCGAAGAAATCGCCAACAAAAAGATGGATCAACTTAACGCTGTTGACATCGAAGGCGCGATCAAGGTTGTTGCTGGTACCGCTCGTTCTATGGGCGTAGAAGTCGTTGACTAATCAGAACTTGACCAATTACTCACCCCTTATATTGATTTTATAGTTATTCTATGCTATAATATAGGTATAAGGGGGATTTTTTGTGCAAACATGTTCTTTAAGAGGAGGAAATTATGCTGAAAATCATGTTAATTTTGTTGGCTATTGTAACTTTAATCAACATTATTACTTACACTCGTTTTCGTTTACAGATGAACGGTAGAGCACGTCTTGAAGTAAGAAAACCTGCAAAAGAAGGTGAAAAAATGACTTATTGTCTACCTGGAATGAAATCAGACCCAGAAAACGCCTTCAAATTCATCGAAAATACTGCATTCACCGAAAGAAACTTGATTAATGGCGGTATTACCTATGTTTACTATGAAGATTCTGGTTTTTATCCCAAAGCTATCGCCAGGCAAATTGTCGCAGACGTCAAAAAACACCATTACACGCCCTATATTATCAGCGTGTCCGTCGGCGATCAAATCGCTCGTCACGTCGAAGCAGAGCTCGAGAATCTTTCAATTATTGCGATTAATCCGGCGACTAACAGAGACTGCCTCAGTCTAGATTATAGAATCAAACTAAGGTTCAAGCTATTTTTCGAAAACATCATTTTATTCTTTGCCGGCTGGATAGGACAGCTTAGACTAATCAAACTGAGTGGCAACAAAAGACAATCTCTTGCGTTATATAACGATATGAAAAATTATCTAGCAAAGAGTAAACTGGCTATCGGAAACACCGCTACGAAAGTAGTCGTTTTTAGCTATTATGACAATATTTTGGATAATATCTCGGTTTACAATCAGTTTAGTCGCGTGACCGATATTGAAGGTATCCTAATCGATACAGAGCACGCCAACTTATCCATTGGCGGCATTCTTTATCGCGACAAACTAAGCAAAATTATCGAAAACATTTACAAAACCCCCTCAAAAAATCTGGACGCCTAAACTTGGCGTCCATTTTTCATAAACTTGACTAAACAATATTCTCGTGCTAAAATAAATATGTTAATTTAATTTGTTGGGAGAGGGAATCCCTCGCTATCACCACAGAAAGGAAACCATGGCAGAAGATGCCAAACTTAATCCTGAAGCAGAGAAAGCTCCAGAAATTGTAGAAGCTGTAGAAACCCCAGAGACAGAAACGGTCGCTGAGGAGAAATTTGCCAAATCCGGCAAAAAATCCAAAAAACACATCGAAGAGGTTAAAGCAGAAGAAGAGCGTCAAGCTAGAAAAGCAGAGACTAAAAAAGCCGAAATTGAAGCCGAGAAGAAGCCAAAAGGTGCTACCCCAATCGCTCGTCCACTTATCGAACGCCGCGGTAAAAAATACCAGGAAGCATACAAGCTTATTGAAAAAGGCAAAATTTACAACTTAAAAGACGCTGTTGCTCTTGCTATTAAAACTAGCCCAGTTAAATTTGACGCTACTATGGAAGCCCATGTCCGTCTCGGTGTAGACCCTAGACAAGCTGATCAAAACATCAGAACAACCATCGTTCTCCCTAATGGCAACGGTAAAACTGTTCGCGTAGCAGTATTTGCCCCTCTTGATGAAGCCAAAAAAGCCGAAAAAGCTGGTGCTGATATCGCCGAAGATGATGCCTTCTTAAAGCGCCTCGAAAAGGGTGAAATCGACTTCGATGTCCTTATCTCCACCCCTGCATTCATGCCAAAACTTGGACGTTTTGCTCGTCTCTTAGGACCTAAAGGCTTAATGCCAAATCCAAAAGCTGGCACTGTCACTATGGATGTCGAAAAAGCTGTCAAAGAAGCAAAAGCCGGCAAGGTAGAATACCGCGTCGACAAACAGTCCATTGTTCATATTGGACTAGGCAAAGTTTCCTTTGGCGAAGCTAAGTTACTTGAAAACGCCAATGCATTCTTTGATTCATTGAAAGCTCAAAAACCAGCTTCCCTCAAAGGTCAATATGTCAAATCTGTATTCCTTACTACTTCCCAAGGACCTTCTATCGCTGTAGAAAACCTCTACAACTAAGATTGCAGATCATACGCATTAAAAAGACCCTGGATTACCAGGGTCTTTTGTCATACCATTTTAAGCGATTGAAAGTAAACTGATACCGTAAATCGATCTAAAAGCACTGTCAAGGTCATTTTTAACTATCTCGCTCGGTTGCTCAGCAACGTGGCGAGCTATTTTCGTCACCAAATCTTCGACCGTCTCAATGTTGTTTTCCCAGAGATACTCGTTTGTAACCTCTAACAAATTCAAACATTTTGTAATAGAAATCGGTTGAACCTTAATGTTGCGACGTTTTGCCGCCTCTTTTATAGGGCGAATCGCCTCAGGATGTTTTAACATAGCATTCATGAAAACTACGTCACACCACATATTGGCAAGATCACTCGTAAAAAAGCTTTCGGAAACAGTTTTTCCATACGCTATCTCCTCATTAAGGAATGATTCTGGAATTTCCGCCCCCATTACCCATAATGGCTGGTCAGAAACATCCTGTGGGTTATGTGCGAAAATCCCTATCGTCTGTGGCTTTGGCATATTTTGCCTCCTTCCTGCTCACTTTAGAGCAAACGTGACCTAAAATGGTATGTTAAGGTACTCTTAAACTAATCTGGTAAATGCCTGTGCAGGACCCCAATAACAGGGTCGTTTACAAAGGTTACCAAAAATTTTACAACGCGGGGTATCTACATATGGATCTAAGTACTGTCGTACTTTTTCATTTCTTGTCCCCCAATAATACTGATGAAGCGTACTAGCAGTCTGCGCGCAAATCTCTAATTGCGTTTGACCACAAAGCCTTTCCGAGCACTTTAAGATAAAGTCCTCACAAGTTCCACGCTCATTAATCTTCAGCATCATTCCTTGCGGAAAATCCGGCATCACAAGCTTCGCATCATCCAACCACTCCTTTTCATATTTTCCGTCGTAAAGTAACCGGGGAATATAAAAAGCCGGGTATCGTTTTGTGTTATCCCAAAATTCTGGGAACATAAACTCATAATGCAGAGTCCTATGTACTTGAGCTTCAGCAAGCTGCGCAAAACTGCCAAAATAAGAGAACGAATAATTCTCGCCCCACTCATCTTCGCGTTTACGCTTGCCAAAGAGGGAAAAACTTCTACCCTTCGGATCAGTTAATCCTGGGATAATTAAGTTTCGATCGATTTTTCCCAAAAATTCCGAGAATACTCCAGAAAGTCGACGACAAAATACTTTATCTTCCGGCAAATTCTTTGCATCTTCAATAAAATCTTCCATCCAGCCCACAATGTAATTTAGTTGCTGAACAGAAGTCGTATAAGCCATAGTAGTAAGTGGCGTAAATACCGAAATCATGTAGCGCGCGTTTTCTTGCGCAAGCTCACAAATCATTCTAGCATCCATATCGTTATACTTTAAAGAAATTTCCGAAACAAAGATTTTTTTCCACTTATCATAGAGTTCGCTCTCTTTTCCAGACGAAGATAATTCCGTATGACGCGCAGATTTCTCCGAAACGTTATACAAACCTTCATTATTGAATATCAACGCTAGGATTTTGGGAAGGTTCTCAAGTACAAGTGTCACACATTGATGACCAAATACGTTATGACGCTTATGCTCTAACGTACTTGCGGATCTTCTAAGCGTGTTTTCTTCTGGCTCCCGTAAGATATCATCGAACGTCCCTTTCATGTGCCAGATGCCTGCCATGCGTCCAGAAAAGTCCATAATGACTTCCTGATTCAAGACACGCCCATCTACACTTGTAGCGGCGTAGGTTTTAATCTCCATAAGAAAATACCTCCTGCATGAAAAAAGTTTGTAAGTAGCTAGTCCAAGTAATGGACCATAACCTCTATTATAACACATTTTCCATGAAAAATAAATAAAAGTCTTGCATTTATTATTGATAGATGATAAAATGTCCTGGTGAGTTGAAGGGGGATAGCCAACTTTGTAACTTTATTTTTTGGAGGTGAATGCATGGGATTTGACGAGAACAACAATGTAGAAGAAGCTAAAGTAGAAGAAGAAGTTAAAGCAGCCGAG
>JAZLDZ010000075.1:0-5863 GCA_045615025.1 Candidatus Nanosyncoccus sp.
TGTAAGCCTGTATATGCTGACATCAATGCCAAAACCCTTAATTTTGACGTCAAAACTCTTGAAAATACTCTTAAAACTCATCCTAAAGCAAAGGCGCTCATTATCCAAAACACTCTAGGCATTTGTGTTGACATGGCAAAAATTGAGCAGTTTGCTAAGGAAAATAATCTTATTATCATCGAGGACCTTGCTCATTGTGCCGGATTTTCTTATCCTGATGGACGTACGGTTGGCTCCGTTGGTGCTGCCGCAGCGTTATCTTTTGGAAAGGGTAAATCTCTAGATAGCATCACCGGCGGCGCACTCATTATCAATCAGCCTGCAAAATCTCTCCGCTTTGGCTATCAAGCCCCAAAACTTTCCGACTCCCTGCGTGCACGCTTCTATCCGCTTCTTGCTAGCATCGGACGCTTCATGACCAAAATCCATTTTCAAAAATACTGGTACGGACCGCTAATTAAAATGCACTTTATCGAGCGTGCTGTTGATGCTAAGCTAAATTTTTCCCGTCGTCCAGCGCATTGGCAGGCAAAGCTAATTTTAAGGCAATTAAAAGAAATAGAAAAATCCGGTGCCAGACCAATTCGCACGCATCGCCTCGTAAATGACCGTGCCAAGGTTCTGGAAAAGTTAGAACATGCTGGTTATAATTTCCGCGAAGTTTGGTACGACGTACCAGTTTCTCCTGTTCGCTATTATAATCAAGTTAATTTTGATGAATCCGCTTGCCCAGTTGCTACTGAAATCGCTGCACACATTGTTAATATCCCGACTTATTACCCTACCGAAGAACTCAATCGTGCGATCAGTATTATAGAAAAGGATGAGTATGTTAAAGACTAATTTCTTACAATCTCCAGTTTGGCAAAAAACTAATGAACTAATTGGCCATAAAGTTATCGTTGATAAGCTTGATAATAAGCATGATACATACATGATTGTCAAAAAAGCTAAGCGTGGTCGTTATCTTGAGATTCCAGGTGGTCCAGTACTGGACTGGAATAATAAAAAGGCTTTAACTCCAGCTATTACTAAGATGTTAAGAATTGCCAAGGAAAATCGTTGTGGCTTCGTGCGTATTCGCCCCCAGCTTCTTGATACGCCAGAAAATCGCAAACTCTTAAAAGATCTTGGCGCCAAAATTTCCCCAATGCATCTCGCCGCGGAGCACACGGTTATTCTCGATCTCACAAAATCCGAAGAAGATTTACTAGCTAGCATGCGCCGTCAAACTCGCTATGAAGTTCGCCGTGCTGCCAAACTTGGCATCATTGTCGAATCTGGTAATACCAAGGATTACTTCCAAGCTTTTCATATTATCCAAGATCTCACTGCAGCGCGCCAACACTTTATCCCGCCAGACTTTAAGACTTTACTAGCCGAGAAAAAAGCGTTCGGCGATAATGCAAAAATCTATATTGCCAAGACTAAAGAAGAACGCTCACCGATTGCCTATGGTTTGATCTTAATTGATGGAGAAGAAGCGGCGTATTACGAGGCAGCAAGTACAGACCTTAATCGCAAATTACCAGGTGCCTATGCGCTAGAGTGGCAAGTCATAAAAGATCTAAAAGAAGCAGGCGTAAAACGCTACAATCTCTGGGGAATCGCCCCGCCTAACCAACCACATCACCGCTACGCTGGAGTTACCACCTTCAAAACTGGCTTTGGCGGCGAAGTCGTTGCGTTTATTCCAGCGCATGACTTTATTGTTAGCAAGATAAAATATGCCCCAGATTATCTCATTGAAACTATTCGTAAAAAAAGGAGACACCTATGATTAATATTTCTGATGCCAAATCTAGAAAAGACTGGGACGAATTTGTTACTTCGCATCCCGAAGCGAATTTTCTTCAATCTTGGGATTTTTACGAGTTTCACGCTTCTCGTGGCAACCAAATCGTGCGCCGCGTCGTCACAGAAAATAGTAAAATCGTTGGCGCCTATGCTGGCGTCGTTGAGAAT
Source organism: Candidatus Nanosyncoccus sp. (assembly GCA_045615025.1). Classification (GTDB taxonomy): domain Bacteria; phylum Patescibacteriota; class Saccharimonadia; order Saccharimonadales; family Saccharimonadaceae; genus Nanosyncoccus. Next base: position 1,966 of record JAZLDZ010000075.1, read on the forward strand.
GCTAGGCGCGGCCGTCATCTCGCCATTGCTGGTGGACCAATCTTGGATTATAGTGACAAAAAGCTCGTTACACTAGTCTTTAGGGACATTAAGGAACAGGGGAAATCGCATCATTGTGTTTTTGTTCGTGTTCGTCCTCAACTAGAAAGGACCAAAGAAAACTATAAGATATTTAAATCCCAAGGGTTAAAGCCTGCGCCGACCTATCTCTCTGTCGAATACGCCGCAATCCTCGACTTACATAAGAGTGAAGAAGAAATTATTAAAAGTATGCACCGTCGTATCCGTTACGCTGTTAATAATGCCAGGAACAAAGGTTTCACAATCGAAAAATCTCAAGATCCAAAGGACATTCATGAATTCTACAAGATTCAGCTGGCCACTGCACGTCGTCAAAATTTTGTTAGTTTTTCCGAAGACTATCTCACTAAACAATTTGCCGCTTTTGCCAAGAATGACGAAGCAGTTCTCTATACTGCAAAATACCAAGGAGAAATCCTGGCACAAAACTTCATGATTTTCTATGGCAACGAAGCATCTTACCATTATGCCGTTTCAACCGAACTTGGCACGAAATTATCTGGTTCACCAATTTTGCATGTCGAAGCCATGAAAGATGCTAGAAATCGCGGTATTTACCGCTATAATCTCTGGGGTATTGTCGGTGAAAACGAGAAAAAACATCGTTTCTATGGCGTTTCTTTCTTTAAGCGCGGCTTCGGCGGAGAAGAATTTAAATACTTGCCAGCGCATGACCTAGTGATTAACCCAGTTGCCTACATGAAAACCAAAACTATCGAAAAAATTAGAAAAAAAGTTCGCCACATTTAGCATAAGCATGTTATAATAGAAGTATAAGCATAGAAAGGTTGGGAGTTTTTATATGCCAAAAGCCAAAAGATTTATCGAGACACACTGGTTGTTTTATGCTTTCCAGGGTGTTATTAGCGTGCTGTTTGGACTATATCTTTTATTTACTAATATCGCTACTACTTCTACCCTCACTGCAATTGTAGGCGTATCGCTACTTTGTCTTGGCGTTATCGAAGTCTTTAGTATTCTATACCGCAGACACTATGGCAAGTCCCTCATTCTTTCTCTTATCCTTGCTACTTCCGAGGTAGCCATTGCATTGCTTCTTCTCTTTATGCAAGATTACAATGTCGCATGGGCGCTCACATTGCTCGCAATTTATACAATTGGGCGCGGCATTCTGGAAATCATCCTCGGATTTACCGCTATCACCGATAAGACCGATAGATTTATGTGGATTACCTGCGGTATTTGTGGCGCAATCATTGGTGTAGTTATCTTGAATTCAGGTGGCTTTACCGACCAAACTACTTTTGTGAGATTCTTTAGCGCCTATATGATGATTTATGGTGTAACGAATTTAATCTACGGTGTACATAATCGCAATGAGCTAGCAGAGCAGAAAGAAGCCCGCAGAATTGCCCGCGCGGCCGTGCTAGCTAACCGGAAATCTAGAAAACAAAAACGTCAGACTAAAAGAAAGACCAAAAAAGAGAAATAAAAAAGCGCCCCATAAAAGGGGCGTTTTTTTATTTTCTAGACTTTCGTTTTTTAAGCTCTGCTTTGCCAACCTTGTTGCGCTTAGCGCGTTCATCTAATTCAGTTTTTGGATAGGAAAACGCCCCTTGCACAGCGCCAACCATTGTTCCAAGCACACCACCTAGTTTCGAGCCGAAAGATGTCATTAAGCCTCTAATATCTTCTTTACGTCCTCATAATAATCTTCGTGTTCTTTTACGAAGTGCGTATGTGCGAGGAAATAGTTCTTTGGATCGCCAGTCGTCATCCATGTACCTTTTGCTTCTTTTACATAGACTCTTCCAGTCGGGATTAGTTTAGCAATTGCATCAGCCGTCCAGAGCTCGCCATCTAGCCCGGTATTTTTAGGATCTAGATGTTCAAAAATTTCTGGCGTGAGCAAATATCTGCCATACGAAGCTAGGTCGGATGGCGCATCATCTGGATCTGGTTTTTCGACTAACCCAACTAGCTTTTCTCCATCCATCGAAATTGAGGCGTATTTTTTGATTTCTTCATGCGCAACTGGCTGTCCAGCAATAATTGCAGCAGCGTCTGGGTGTTCTTTATGCGCTTCAATTAAATCTTTTACTGCACCTTGTCCGAATACTACATCGTCAGAGTAGGCAACGATAAATGCTTCGTCGTCGTTAATAAACTCACGCGCCGAAGCTACTGGAGAGCCATTGCCATATGGCAAACTTTGATCCTGTTCTATAACGGTAATCTTCGGGAAATCTAGCACCTTTTTCACAGGCTCAAACCTGTCGTCCTTACCCTGGGCATGTAATTGTGCCTCAATTTTTGGTACTGCATTATGGAAATAATCTTCATAAATCTTCTTTCCATCTGGTGTAGCAACAATAATTATTTCTGTAATTCCTGCATCGACGCATTCTTCGACTACGAGCTGCATAATCGGTCTATTTCCAAGTGGGAGCATCGCTTTTGGAATAGTTTTGGTAATTGGCAAGTACCTACTAGCAAAACCTGCATCAGTAATGATTGCCTTAGTTGGTGTTTTGTAATTCATAAGGTCTCCTTGAGACCTCATTATAGCATAACTGGCAACAAAAACAAAAACCCCAAATGAAAACTCCTGATATGCTATAATTATTCCATGGCAAAAGAGGAGGTAAAAACCGAAACGAATGCAGTAGAGTCTACTAAACCTGCCGATTCTACTAAATCCGGCGAACTTACGCCGGCGGATTTTGTACATCTCCATAACCACACTCATTATTCTTTGCTTGATGGCTTGACTCGTGTCCCAGACCTAATTAATTTCTGTACCGAAACCGGCATGGAAGCAGTTGCCGTTACCGATCACGGCACTATGTGTGGACTAGTTGAGCTTTATAAAGAGGCGAATGCCGCAAAAATTAAACCAGTACTAGGGCTAGAAGCTTACGTTGCTGCTAGAAAATTAACCGATAAAGATCCAGCGCATGACAAGGAGCGTTTTCATATTACTCTCTTAGCAAAGAACAACAAAGGCTACGAGAATCTTTGTCGCATGCTAACTATTGCCGAGATTGACGGCACTTATTACAAGCCTCGCATCGATCATGATTTGATGGAAAAATATAACGAGGGCATTATCTGTCTTTCCGGCTGTGCATCATCAGAAATTTCCGTAAGACTAAAAGAAGGCGACTACGAAGGCGCCAAGAAGCTAGTTGACTGGTATGCAAAAGTCTTTAAAGATAGATTTTATCTAGAAATGCAGGATCATGGTCATCCAGACTCGCCTACGCACTGGGAAGCACAGACTAGAATTAATGAAGGCTTGCAGAAAATTGCCAAAGAAACTGGTTTGCCACTAGTTGTCACTTGTGACGGCCACTATTTGAAACACGAAGATCGGGATGCGCACGAAATTTTGCTTTGTGTCGGCACGGCATCCAATCTGTCCGATCCAAACCGCATGACGCTTAAAGATTTTGAGCTTCACGTCATTCCGCCAGCCGATATTATCAAACGTTGGGGCAAAGATTTTCCAGACGCTATTAGGAATACTCGCAAAATTGCCGAAAGTTGCGACGTTGATTTGCAGCTTGGTCGAATTTTGATTCCAAAATTTCCGGGCATTCCAGATGGTTTGAATGAAAAGCAGTATCTTGATCAACTAGTTTTTCGTGGTCTCGCCTTTCGCTACGCCGGAAAAACCGAAGAAGAAGCGAACAAATTATCTATTGAAGAATGCCGTAAAGCAATCGAAGACGCTGATAGAAAAGACGTTCTAGAACGTATCGATTATGAATTGTCCGTTGTAGATAGGATGGGCTATAACGGGTACTTCTTAATTGTCCAAGATTTTATTAACTGGGGTAAACGTCAGCGTATT